>SKKM01000052.1 GCA_007121485.1 Wenzhouxiangella sp.
ACGTGGCCAGGATCGGCGACGGCCAGGCCCTGTACGGCTGCATGCTCGACGAGCAGGGCGGCGTGATCGATGACCTGATCACCTACCGGGTCTCGGCGGATTTCTATCGCACCGTCGTCAACGCCGCCACGCGCACGGTGGACCTGGACTGGATGCAGCGCCAGGCTCAGGACTTCGACGTGGAGATCAGCGAGCGCGAGGACCTGGCCATGATCGCCGTGCAGGGCCCGCAGGCCCGCGAGCAGGTGATCGCCGTGCTGGATGCTGACGGGCTGTCCGGGCTCAAGCCTTTCCGGGCAGCAGCCCATGAAGACTTCTTTGTCGCCCGCACCGGCTACACCGGCGAAGACGGTTTCGAAGTCCTGCTGCCGGCCGACCGCGCGGTCGGCTTCTGGGAGGCCCTGAAGTCAGCCGGCGTGCAGCCTTGCGGGCTGGGTGCGCGCGACTCGCTCAGGCTGGAAGCGGGGCTGAATCTGTACGGCCAGGACATGGACACGGACACCACGCCGCTGGTCTCCAACCTGGCCTGGACCGTGGCCTTCGAACCGGCCGAGCGCGACTTCATCGGCCGCGCCGCGCTCGAGGCCCAGCGCGAGGCCGGCGTGCCTGAACGCCTGGTCGGCCTGGTCCTGGGCAAGGGCGCCATCCCGCGCAGCGGCGCGCCCGTGCACACGCCCGAGGGCAAGGGCCGCGTCACCAGCGGCAGCTTTTCCCCGACCCTGGAATGCCCCATCGCCCTGGCCCGCATCCCGACCGGCGAGTCCACCGAAGTCGAGGTCGAACTCAGAGGCAAGCGCCTCAGCGCCCGCGTCGTCAAGCCGCCGTTCGTGCGCAACGGGCAGATCAAGGTTTGAGCCGGGACGATTAGCGATAGGTTTTAACCGCAGATGAACGCAGATAAGGACACATTTTCTCGAGTTTTTGACCGAGGCCGCTGCTTTTCTGTCAACTCGACCCGCCAGCCTGAATCACTCAAGAATTCGCAGGATCAGCGCGCAGTCTCATAAACGATTCGGGTCAGGATCAGGAATTTCCGGCGAGCCTCAACAGGGCCGCAGGTGCACTTTTTTCTTTATCCGCGTTCATCTGCGTTCATCCGCGGTAAAAAACCCGCCTTAACAAGCCTCGAACCGATTCGCCGAGCGGTTCTTGCGCACGTGGACCGGATCCCACACGCGGCCGTTCATGACGATCCACACGCCTGGCGGCAGGGACTGGACGGCGCCGATGGCGCAGCCGATGTTGAACACTGCGTCGGAGTCGATGAAGCGCGCCGGGTGCAGGGCCCCGGTCATGACGATGACCCGCTCGCCGACATCCTGCAGTACCGCCGCGGTGTCGGTCATGGTGTCGGTGCCATGGGTGATCAGGTGGTGGCGGTCCTCGCTGGCCAGTACGGCGGCCCGAATCAGGGCGCGATCATCATCGGTCATGTGCAGGGAATCCTTGCGCAGCAGGGCACGCACTTCCCAGCGGAATGCCACGTTCATGGCCTCGAGGATCCGGCCGATCTCGGGCTCGCCGATCTTGTAGTCCGACTTGTCGTCGTAGTAGATCTTGTCGATCGTGCCGCCGGTGGTGAGGATGTTGAGTTTGTCCACGAGTTGGGCTTGGCTGGCTGCGGAGGGGTGCGGGAAGTGAAGTAGTATAGCGGCGATGAAACGGACCGCTCTTGCCATCCTGGCGCTCGTGCTGTCGGCCCAAGCCTGGGCCCTGGAGCCGATCAGCGACGATGAGATCGCCACGCTGCACTGGCTGCCGCAGACGGCCGAGCAGGCCCTGCTGCGCAGCCGGGCCCTGGAAATGTGGCTGTCTGAGCAGCCGGCGGATCTGGCGGACTGGCGTCGGCAGCTCGACCTGCGGACGCTGAACCTGGAGCGCGAGGCCCTGCGCTGGCAGCCGCTGTTGGCCGCTTCGGTCGATGGCGCTCTGGGCTGGCTGGTGCAGGTCAGCCAGCAGCGCCTGGCGGCAGCGGCCACCGCGGAACGGGCCGGCGAAACGCTGCTGGCGACCGTTGCCTTGTCGTCGCCGGGAAATCCGGTTCCGGCGCACACGCGCTTCACTGCGGCTTCGGCCTGGAGTGAGCTGAGGGCCAGGCTGCGCGCGGAGGGCGTGGCGGACTTCGAGTTGGAGTTGGCGGCTTTCTGGGCCGGTTTGCGTAGCCTGGGCGCCCGCGCAGACGACGCGGACCGGGCCCATGCGCGCGAACAGGCGCGCCGGGCCGGGGCCAGCCGTGATGTGTCGACGCAAGAGCGTCTGGCGCTCAAGGCGCTGATGGCGCAGGCCGAGAGCGCGGCGGCCTGGCGCCGCGGAGACGATTTGCCCGCGCTGTGGTTTCTGATGGAAGCCCTGGTCCTGCGGCTGCCGCTGCAGGACGCCGGCGCGTCCGATCCGCCGCTGGATCTGATCCAGGCCATGATCGATGCCGGCGAAGCACGCCAGCGCGGCGTCGACGAGGCGTTTCCCGTCGTGCTGGCCCAGCTCCAGGATGCGGCCGCCTACCTGGCGGCGCAGCCGCCGGCGCCGGACCTGGCCGCCCCGGAGTTGCTCGATGCGTATTTCCGCCTGGCCCTGTTCGTGCCCGACGCCGCCTTTTACCTCAACCAACCGGTGCGCGAACACCTGAGCGAGGCGCTGACGGAATGCCAGGCCGATCCGGACCTGGTCGGTCCGCTGCCGCGCCAGCTGTTCGACCAGTGCCCGGATCGCATCTTCGGCCTGCTCACCGAAGGCCTGGACAGCGACGAACTGGTGGGCGGCGCGGAGGGTCCTTTCGCGCCGGAATTCCTGCGCCGTGAGATGACGCTGGTCAGCTGGCAGCGGGCCCGCTACCTCGACGGTCACCTCAATTGGGAACTGCAGGCCGGCTGCCAGGCGCCGGACTGGGTCAACCCCCTGGAATGGTCGATACTCGTGCATTATCTGTCCACCTGGGTGCCGCAACGGCCGGTGTTCTTCGGTACGGCGCGCTGGCAGGAAGCGGTGGAGAACCTGCTGGAGGGCGCCGCAGAGCGTGCCGAGGCGCGGATGGCCTGGCTGGACTGCATCAGCGGGCATGGTGGGCAGCGCAGAGATCCGGTCAGCCGGCTCGTTCGCGTTCAGGCACGGGCCCTGAACGAGCTCGAGGCCGCGCTGCAGTCGGCTTACGCGGAGTTTCTCGCCGAGCAGACCCGGCCCGGCGCGGATGTGGATCTGAGCGCCGGCGTGGACCAGGTCACGGCCTACCGTCCCGAGGGCCTGAGCGTGCTGCCTTGCAGCGGTGGCCAGACCTGCGGTGCGCGGGTGGAGTTGCCGGTCAGCCGGGCGCTGCTCGGCCTGTTCCCCAATACCTACCTGCTCGCCGACCAGCTGGGCATGGGGCGCCTGGGGCTTTGCTACGACGCCGTGCACTGGGTGGACCGCGAAATGCAGTCGGCCCGTCCGCAAGACCCCCTGGTGGCCAATTACTTTGGGCGTCTGTCCTTCGAACTGGTCGGAACATTCGAAGACGGCGGTGGCGTGGAGACGGTTTTCCGTCAGCGCCTGACCTCCACCGAGCGCAGCCACTACCTGTTCGCCGCGGCCAGCGACGAACTGCTTGAACTGGAGTGTCCGTTGTCCCTGAGCGGTCAACCGGTGGCCAGCCATCTGCCGCGCGAGCGCCGCGGCCTGGTGCCGGATCGCCTGACCTACTTCGTCTCGACCCCGGTAACCGCCGATGGCAAGCTGGCGGCGAACTGGGACCGGGGCGCCGAGTGGCGCGACTGGTTCCTGACCGGCAACCGCATCGAGGTGCTCGAGACTCCGCGGCCGGCCATCCTCGAGGCCCGCGTGAAGGCCGAACTGGATGCGCTCGCAGCCCGCCGTGAGCGGCGCATCGCGTCGCGCCTGCTGGCGGCGGCGGAGACCGACTACCTGGGCGCAGCGATGGCGGCGGTCGCCGACAACTCGGCCCTGCTGCGGCGCGTGCTGGAAATCCACTATCCCCGCCTGCTGCGGCACGACACCGCGCTGCGCTCGGCGCTGGTCGGATCAAGGGGGCTGCTGGGACGCGATCATGTGCGCCAGTTTCGTGATGCCGGCCAGCCGCTGACGACGCTGGCAGCCGAGGGGCGTTCGCGCCTGACGGCCCTGCAGGCGCTCTGGGAGGATCTGCCCGATACCTTGCGTGAACAGGGTCAGCGACCGCCGGAGACCGACGTCGCCTTGAGCCAGCTCCTGGAACTGCGCGCACTTACCCGTTCGTCCGCGGCTGTCGTCGAATCGTCGCCAGAGCCGTGAAGTAGATCACCACCAGCCCGACCTGCACCAGGGCCAGCGCGCGCACCGCCGGATTGGCCCAGGCCTCGGTCACGCCGATGGCGAAATAAACCAGCAGGACCAGACCGGCAATGACCAGGCCGCGCGGTTTCAGGCGCCAGGCAAACGGCAGCACCAGCAGCAGGGGCACGACGCTCAAGGCCAGCGCCAATCCCACGGGCAGGATGTGCGGCGGCTGTAGCCAGCCGAACCAGGCCAGTTGAACCGGGATCAGGGCCAGCAGCGACCAGCGGCACCAGGCCAGGCGGATCATTTCAGGCGTCGGGCGATTTCGGCCACGCGCGTGCCCAGGGCGCGGCACAGCTCGGCCTCGTCGGCGTCCAGGGCGCGGTCGCTGTCCTTGCCGGCCAGGTGGCTGGGCCCGTAGGGCGTGCCGCCGCTGCGGGTTCGGCTCAGCGCGGGCTCGGAGTAGGGCAGCCCGACGATCAGCATGCCGTGGTGCAGCAGCGGCAGCATCATGCTGAGCAGGGTGGACTCCTGGCCGCCGTGCAGGCTGCCGGTAGAGGTGAACACGGCGGCCGGTTTGCCGACCAGGGTGCCCGACACCCACTCGTTGATGGTGCCGTCGAGGAAATACTTGACCGAGGCCGCCATGTTGCCGAAGCGGGTCGGGCTGCCGAGGATCAGGCCATCGCATTCAGCCAGGTCCTGCGCGTCGACCAGGGCCGGCCCCTCGCTCGACGGTTCGCGCGCTACCGGGTCGATGGCCGAGGTCAGCGGCGCGACCGAGCGCAGGCGGGCCGCGGCGCCCTTGACCGACTCCACGCCGCGGGCGATCTCGCGCGCCATTTGCAGGGTGTTGCCGTGCACGGAGTGGCAGACGATGAGGATTTCGGTCATGAAGTCAGAGGATCTCCAGTACGATTTCGGGCGGGCGACCGATCCGCGCCTGGTCGCCATGGACGACGATCGGCCGCTGGATCAGCCGCGGGTGCTTGCTCATGGCTTCGAGCAGCTGTTGGTCCGCCACCCCGGATTGATCCAGGCCCAGTTCGCGGTACTCCGCCTCGCCCGTGCGCAGCAATTCGCGCGGCCGGATGCCGAGCAGCCTGATAATGTGTTCGAGTTCGGCCACGCTGGGCGCTTGCTTGAGATACTCGATCGTGTCAGGCTCGAAGCCGCGCTCGCGGAGCAGGGCCAGCGTCTGGCGGCTCTTGGAACAGCGCGGATTATGGTAGATGGTGAGCGTCATCGGCAAGAGAAAACACAGTCCCGGGCAGCCAAGCGTAGACGCTGAGCCGGCGTTGTCAACCGGCCGCGCCCACACCGCTTTCGAGGCGCTGCTGGATACGCGCTGGCTGAAGGCCTTCGGTCATCACCTGTGGCAGCAGTTTCGCGAGGACCGCAGCTTCGAGTCGGCCGGCGCGCTGAGCTATACCAGCCTGCTGGCGTTGGTGCCGCTGATGGCGGTGATGTTCGGGGTGATCTCCGCCTTTCCGGTGTTCGATCGCTGGGCCGGCGAGGTGGAGGAATACATCTTCGCCAATTTCGTGCCAGCTGCCGGTGACGTGATCCACGAGTACATCAGCGAGTTCGTCGGTCGCACGGCCGGACTGACCGGCGCCGGCACGGTGTTCCTGATCGCCACGGCGGTCCTGCTGATGTCGACCATCGAAAAAAGCCTGAACCGCATCTGGCGGGTGCGCACGCAGCGCCGGCCGGCCAATCGCCTGGTGATCTACTGGGCGGTCCTGACTCTGGGACCCTTGCTGGTCGGTGCCAGCCTGGTCCTGACCTCCTACCTGGCCGCGCTGCCGCTGCTGGCGCCCGAGATGGTGCGCGGGCTGCTGCAGGAGCTGGTGTTGCAACTGGCGCCTTTCCTGGTTGCCCTGGTCGCCTTCACCCTGATTTTCATCGTGGTACCCAATCGCCGCGTGCGCTGGCACCACGCCCTGATCGGCGCGGCCCTGTCGGCGCTGATGTTCGAGGCGGCCAAGGCGGGGTTTGTCTGGTACGTCACCAATTTCCCGACCTACGAACGCCTTTACGGGGCGCTGGCCACCATCCCGCTGTTCTTTGTCTGGATCTACGTGTCCTGGGTGGTGGTGCTGCTGGGCGCGAGTGTATCGGCGGCGCTGACCACCTTCAACTATCGCCGCGCCGAGTGGCGCTGGAGCGATCGCCATGAACTGTTGCTGGCCCTGCGCCTGCTGGGCCACTTCTGGCAGGCGCAGCGCCGCGGCGAGGCGCTGTCGGTGGGCGAGCTGCTCAGCCGCGAGTCGGCGGCGACCGACCGCCAGCTGCGGCGCATCCTTGGCTGGTTTCATGACGCCCGCTTCATCCATCCTGACAATGATGGTGACTGGCTGCTGTCGGCCGACCTGGATGAACTGAGCCTGGGGGAACTGTATCGCTCCGGTTCGTTCATATTGCCGGTAGGCGAAATCGACCAGCTGCCCTACGAGAGCTACTGGGATCGCGCCCTGATCGAAGGGCTGAAGTCCGTCGATCGCAGCGCCGACCCGCTGCTGCAGCGACCGGTCAAGTCCCTGCTGACCTTTGACATGGAGATGGAATGAAAACGCTGAGTCTGCCCGCCCTGCTGCTTGCCTGGCTGCTGTCGAGCGCGGCCGTGGCCGCCGAACCGATCGACCTGGAACTGCCGTCGCTGAACGGAGAAACGGTCCGCCTGAGCGATTTCCGCGGCGACTGGGTGGTGCTCAACTACTGGGCCACCTGGTGTGCGCCCTGCCGCGAGGAGATCCCGGATTTCTCGCGCATGTACGATGCGCACGACGACATCGTCGTTCTCGGCCTGGCCTTCGAGGACACCGACCCGGAAGACTTCGTGCGATTTCTCGAGCAGTACCCGGCCAGCTACCCCATCCTGCTGGTCGATACCTTCAATCCGCCGGAGAGCCTGGGTGCGCCGCGGGCCTTGCCGACCACTTTCCTGGTCAACCGCGAGGGCGTCAAGGTAGAAACCTGGATGGGCCACATTACCAGCGACCTGATCATCGAGTTCATCGAGGACTATGGGCGCTGAAGTCCGTGGCTGGCTGATTTCCGGCCGCGTCCAGGGCGTGTTTTTCCGCGAGTCCACCCGGCGCCAGGCCGAACCGCTGGGCCTGGGCGGCCACGCCGTGAATCTGCCCGACGGCCGGGTTGAGGTCATTGCCGCCGGCGATTCGGAAGCCTTGAACCAGCTCCAGGCATGGCTGCAAAAAGGGCCGCGAATGGCTCGCGTCGATGGGATTGAAACCTTTGAGCCCGACCCGGACGGGCTGGATGCCAGTCGATTTGTGACTGGCTAGCAGAGTCAGTCAAAGAGCCTGGCCTGCCTGACCGGCCTGAAGCTCTTGCGGTGGGCCGGTGTCGGACCCAGGCGTTCCAGAGCCTCAAGATGGGCCGGCGTCGGATAGCCCTTGTGCCGGTCGAAGCCGTACTCGGGAAACCGCGCGTGCAGCGCCAGCATCAGCGCGTCGCGGTGGGTCTTGGCGATGATGCTGGCCGCGGCGATGGCCCGGTCGCTGCGATCGCCGCCGATGACGGTCTGCACCGGCACCTCGACCCTGGGTGCCCGGTTGCCGTCCACGCGCACCAGCAGCGGCCTGGGGTCGAGTTGTTCGATAGCCGAGCGCATGGCCTGCAGCGTCGCCTGCAGGATATTGATGCGGTCGATGGTCTCGGGTCCGACCACGGCCACGGTCACGGCCAGCGCCTGCTCGCGAATGCGAGTCGCAAGAAACTCTCTTCTTTCGGCCTTCAGGGTCTTTGAATCGGCCAGGCCGACGATGGGGCGGCGCGGGTCCAGAATCACCGCGGCGGCGACCACCGGGCCGGCCAGCGGCCCGCGGCCGGCCTCGTCGACGCCGGCGATCAGCGGATGCGGGCTTGAGCCGGTCGAGGCGCGCTCAGGCATGGGCGAGCCGGTCCAGGATGACCCGCGCCGCCTGGCTGCCGGCGCCACGCGCCAGCGCCTGTCGCCAGCGCTGCGCCTGCCGGCGATAGTCAGCCGTTCGCTCAGGCTGGGCCAGCCAGGCTTCTACATCGGCGCTCAGCTGTTCGGCCGTGGCCGCCTGCTGCAGGCGCTCCGGCACCAGTTCCGCACCGCTCAGGACGTTCGGCAGGGAGACGTGGCGCGAGCGCACCAGCTTAAGCGAGCGTGCCAGGTGGTAGGTGACCGGGGCCAGGTGGTAGAACACCGTCATCGGGCACTCCAGCAGAAAGGCCTCCAGCGTGACCGTGCCCGAGGCCGCGACCGCGACGTCGGCCGCTTCCAGTCCGGCCCGGGTCTGGCCGGCCAGCAGCACCAGGCCGGACCGGGCCGCCACGTCCTGCAGCAGATCCTGCGCCAGGGCGCGCTGGCGCTCGCCGGTCAGCAGCATGATCAGTTCGGCCTGCGGATGACTGCGCCGCAGCCGGAGCGCGGTCTGCCCCAGCAGCGCAACGTGGCGCTTCAGTTCTCCGTCCCGGCTACCAGGCAGCAGGGCGATCACCGGCGCGGACTGGGCCAGCCCGAGCAGGGTGCGGGCCGAAGTCTGGTCCGGACCCGCGGCCAGCTCGTCGGCCAGGGGATGGCCGACGAAGCTGGCCGACAGCCCGTGGGGGGTATACAGCTCGGGTTCGAAGGGAAACAGGGTCAGCAGGTGGTCCAGGGAACGGGCGATTTTCGGAATCCGCCCGGCGCGCCAGGCCCAGACCGAGGGCGAGACGTAATGGATCGTCGGCAGCCCCGCCTTGCGGACCTGCCGTGCCAGGCCGAGGTTGAAGTCAGGGGCGTCGATGGTGATCAGGGCATCGGCGGGCCAGTCCAGAATGCGTGCCTTGAGGTCGCGGCGCAGCCGGACCAGCCGCGGCAGGTGCCGCAGCACCTCGGTCAGCCCCATGACGCTGAGCTGCTCGATATCGAACCAGGATTCGACCCCGGCCGCGGCCATGCGCGGACCGGTCACGCCGGCCAGCCTCGCTCCGGGGCTGAGTTCTTTTAGCGCGTTGGCCAGGTCGGCCCCGAGCAGGTCGCCCGATGCCTCACCGGCTACCAGCACCAGGCGCGGGGCGGACACGGTGTCTCAGCCGTCCGCGGATGGCCGCTAGGGGGCCACTAGCGCAGCAAGCCGCGCGTGCTGGCCCGGGCGGTTCGGACCATCAAGTCCAGCTCCGGCTGTTCGGGCAGGCGCTGCTCGAGTTCGGCCAGGGCCTCGTCGCGGCTCTTGCCGCTGCGATAGAGCAGGCGGTAGCCCTCGCGGATATTGCGGATCTGCTCCGCGGAGAAGCCGCGCCGCTTCAGCCCCTCGCTGTTGATGCCGCGCGGCCGCGGCGGCTGGCCCGACACCATGACGTAGGCCGGCACGTCCTGGCTGACCCCGCCGTACATCCCCAGGAAGGCGTGGTCGCCGATGCGGCAGAACTGGTGGGCGCCGGAGTAGCCGGCGAAGATCACGTGATCGCCGACGATGACGTGTCCGGCCAGGGTGGCGCCGTTGGCCATGATCACGTTGGAGCCGACCTGGCAGTCGTGGGCGATGTGGCAATAGGCCATGATCCAGTTGTCGTTACCGATGCGAGTGACGCCGCCGCCGTCGGCCGTGCCGCGGTTGATCGTGACGTACTCGCGGATGGTGTTGCCGCTGCCGATCTCCAGGGCCGAATCCTCGCCGGCGAACTTCTTGTCCTGCGGCTCCTCGCCGATCGAGGCGAACTGGAAGATGCGGTTGTTCTCGCCCAGGCGGGTCTGGCCGCTGATGACCACGTGCGGGCCGATGCGGCAGCCGGCGGCGATCTCGACCCCGGGCCCGATCAGGCTGTAGGCGCCGATCTCGGCGTCCGGCGCGATCCGCGCGCCTTCTTCGATGATCGCGGTCGGGTGGATCATCGCGCGGGATCGGGCTTGGCCGCGCACAACAGTTCGGCGCTGGATACCGTCTGGCCATCGATCAGGGCGCGCGCGGTGTAGACGCCCATGTTGCGCATCAGGCGTTTCTGCTCGACTTCGAACACCAGTTGGTCGCCCGGTACCACGGTGCGGGTGAAACGCGCCTTGTCGATCTTGACCAGGTAGTACAGCGAGTGGGGTTTGTTGTCCGCCTGGCGTGCCAGGTGGGCCAGGCAGCCGGCGGCCTGGGCCATGGCCTCCAGGATCAGCACGCCCGGCATGACCGGATGGCCCGGAAAGTGGCCCTGGAAGAACGGCTCGTTGAAAGTCACGTTTTTCAGGGCGCGGATGCGCGGCGGCTCGAGTTCGTAGTCGAGCACGCGATCAACCAGCAGGAAGGGATAACGATGCGGCAACAGCTCGAGGATGCCCTCGATGTCGACGGTCTTGTCGTTGATCTGGGGAGCGGTCATGGTCAGCCGGGTCCGTGGTTCTTGTTCGGTTTTTCCAGGCGCTTGAGGCGTTTGGCCCATTCCTCCAGCTGGCCCAGCCGGACCAGCAGGCGCTTCCAGCGCGCATGCGGCCGGGCAGGGATGCCGGAGCCGTATTCGCCGGGCTGGTCGATGTCGTCCAGCACGGTGCTCATGGCGGTAATGATGACAGAGTCGCAGATCTTCAGGTGGCCACCGATGCCGCTGGCGCCGGCGATCATGCAGTAGCGGCCGATGCGGGTCGAGCCGGCGATGCCGACGCAGCCGGCGATGGCGCTGTGTGCGCCGATGCGCACGTTGTGCGCGACCTGGACCTGGTTGTCGATGCGTACGTCTTCCTCGAGCACGGTGTCGTCGATGGCGCCGCGGTCGATGGTGGTGTTGGCGCCGATTTCGCAGTCGTCGCCGATGCGCACGCTGCCGACCTGGGGTACCTTGAGCCAGCGCCCGCGGTCCATGGCCAGGCCGAAGCCGTCGGCGCCGATGACCACGCCCGGGTGAACGATCACGCGCCGGCCCAGGCGCGCCCGTGCGCCGATGTAAATCCTGCCCACCAGTCGGCAATCATCGCCGATCTCAACGCCGTCATCGATCACGCAAGCCGGCCCGACCCGGACCCGTTCGCCGATGCGCACGCCCGCCCCGATGCAGGTCCCGGGGCCGATGGATGCCGACGCAGCAATGTGCGCGTCGGGCGCGATGACGGCGCTGGCGTGAACGCCGGGCATGATCGGTGGCGGCGGTTTGAGCAGGCCGAGCAGACGGGCCCAGTCGACGTATGGATTGGCGCTGACCAGGGCATTGCCGGCGTAGTTGTCGGCCACGGCCGCGGTCATGACCACGGCCGCCGCGCGGGTCGTCTCGAGTTCACCCCGGTAGGCCGGGTTGGCCAGAAAGCTGGCTTCGCCCGGCCCGGCGCCGGACAGGGTGCCGACGCCGTCGATGCGGACCTGGCCGTCGCCGCGGTAGCTCAGCCCCAGTTCGCTGGCCAGTTCGGCCAGGCGGTAGCTGCGGGGATTGGTCGGCAGGGTGCTCAAGGCGCGTTGTTGCGGCTGGCGAAATCTTCGTTCAGCCAGTCCAGGATGCGGTCGGTGATGTCGATGCCGGGTGCGGCATAGGCGACCGGGCTGGTCAGGATCAGGTCGTAGCCGTGCTCTTCTGCGACCTGGCGCACCGCGACTTCGATGGTTTCTTCCAGCGCCTTGGTCGCCGTGCTGGTGCGAAATCGCAGTTCCTCGCGCAGGTCCTCGCGCCGGCGGTCGATCGAGCGGCGCAGGTTGCGGATATCCTGCTCCAGCTCGAAGCGTTGTTCCGCGCTGAGTTCGTCGCTGTCGGCCAGGGCGCGCTGCATCTGCTCGAGGCGGGCTTCGTCTTCCAGCAGGCCCTGGTTGCGCGGTCGGAATTCCAGGTCCAAAGCCTGGCGCGCCGCGACCACCTGCGGCGCGGCGTCGAACAACCGTTTCATGTCGACGTAGCCGACGCGGACGGAGTCACCGGCGACCGGGCCGGACAGCAGCAGCAAGAGGGCGGTGATGATCAGCACGATCCCCGCGCGGGGCCCACGGGGCGTAAGCGTCAGCTTGGCATGCTCTGGGCCCGACATGCCGTCAATTTACACCATCGCCCGTCAGAAAACCGAGCCGAAGGTGAACTGCAGCGCCTGGGTATCGTCGCCGTCGCGCTGGCGCAGCGGCGTTGCCAGATTGATGACGATGGGACCGATCGGCGCCTGCCAGGTCAGCGAGAGGCCGGTCGAGGCGCGCAGCAGATCGGTGTCGAAGGTACTGGTGTTTTCGAACACGTTGCCGACGTCGATGAACCAGGCCAGGCGAGTGCCGCGGGCTTCGACGAAAGGAATCGGAAAGGCCAGCTCGGTGCCCATGACGACCTTGAAGTCGCCGCCGACCGAGCGGCAGAACTGATCCTTGGGACCGAGCGAGTTGTCGTCGAAGCCGCGGATGTCGTTGACGCCGCCGCCGAAGAAGTGCTCGTAGAAGGGCAGGCCGCGGTCCACGGTCACGATCTCGTCGAGCTGGCAGTTGCCGGCCAGGCGTACCGGTTCGACCGGCTCCAGGCCCAGGTCGTCGTCCCAGCTGTCGAAGGCCGCACCGTAGGAGACATCGCCACGCACGCTGAAGGCCATGCGGTTGCCGATCGGCCAGAACTTCCGGCCGCGGTAACTCAGCTTGTAGAACTCACGCGAGCTGCCGGGTACGGCAACTTCAGCCGTCAGGCGGTTGAGCGAGCCCCGGGTCGGATTGAGAAAGTGGTTGCGGGTGTCGCGCGACCAGGTGGCATCGAGGCGAAAGGTCGTGATGCGACGCTCGCTGCGCGACAGGAAGCCGTCGCCGTCTTCATCCAGGGAAATCCCGAGCGGGCGTTCAGCCGGTACGCGGATCGTGATCGGGCTGTCCGGATCCGTCGGATCTTCCGGCACGAAAACGGCGGGCAGGTTGATGTCGACGCGCTGGGCCGAGCCGCCGAAGCGCAGGAAGCTCAGTTCGGTGATGGGGAAGCCGAAGTTGACGCCGCCGGCGGCCTGGCTGGTCGAGAACGAGGAGATGTTGGCCCGACCCTGGTCGAACTCGGTATAGCGCAGGAAGAATCCGCGCGAAATGCCGTCGTCGGTCCAGAACGGGTTGACGTAGGTCACCCCGATCTGGGTCAGGATGCGGCTGCGGCTGACCGAGAAGCCGAAGCGCCGGCCCGAGCCCAGGAAGTTGTCCTGGTCGACGGAAACCGAGGCGATCAGGCCCTGGATCTGCGAGTAGCCCAGGCAGACCTGGAAACTGCCCGAGGGCTGCTCCTCGACGCTGATGACGATGTCGATCTGGTCCTCGGTGCCGTCGACCGGAATGGTTTCGATGTTGACGTTCTCGAAGAAGCCCAGGCGCTGGATGCGCAGGCGCGAGCGGTCCAGCGCGGCCTGCGAGAACCAGCCGCCTTCGAACTGGCGCATCTCGCGGCGCAGCACCTCGTCCTTGGTCTGGGTGTTGCCCTGGAACTCGATGCGGCGCACGTAGACCCGCTTGCCCGGATCGATGAAGAAGTTGATCTCGACTTCCTGGGTGTCGCGGTCGATGCGCGGAATCGGGTTGACGTTGGCAAAGGCGTAGCCGATGTTGGCCAGGATGGCGGAGATGTTGTCGACGCTGCGCTCGATGTCGCGGCGCGAGAACGGCGCGCCGGTTTCCACCATGATCAGCTGGCGCAGGGTCGATTCCGGCAGGATGAGATCACCGGTGACGATCACGTCGTTGACCGTGAAGACCTCGCCCTCGCGCACGTTGGCGGTGATGAAGATGTCCTGCTTGTCCGGGCTGATCGAGACCTGGGTCGACTCGATGGCGAAATCGATGAAGCCGCGGTCGAGGTAAAACGAGCGCAGGGCCTCGAGGTCGCCGGACAGTTTTTCGCGGGTGTACTGGTTGCGGCCGCGCCAGAAGAACAGGCCGCGCGTGGTATGCGATTCGAAGTCCGAGCGCAGTTCGCTCTCGGTGAAGGACTCGTTGCCGACGATGTTGATGTGGCGGATGCGCGCCTGCCGGCCTTCCTCGATCACGATCGACAGGCTGACGCGGTTGCGCGCCAGGCGGCTGATGCGGGTGTCGATATCCACCGCGTAGTGGCCGCGGCCGAAATACTGTCTTACCAGCTCCTGGCGGACACGGTCCAGGCTCAGCTGGTCAAAGATTTCACCCTCGGCGATGCCGATGGCGGCCAGCGCCGGCATCAGGTCATCGGTCCGAATCTGGCGGTTGCCGGTGATGGTGATCGAGGCAATCGCCGGGCGTTCCTCGACCGTGATGACCAGGGTGTCGTTTTCGCGCGACAGGGAGATGTCGTTGAAGAAGCCGGTGCGATACAAATCGCGAATGGTGCTTCGCGACAGCGCGGGCGTCAGGGTGTCGCCCACCTCCAGGCTCATGAAGCTGAACACATTGCCTTCGGAAATGCGCTGCAGGCCTTCGACACGAATGTCTGCGATGCGGAAGCTTTCGGCCGCGGCCTGGCTCGCCAGGAGCAGCGAGATGAGCAGAAGGCACAGTCGTTTCATGTAATACGTTCCGTTTTTGGCTCCCGCGACACCCCCTGACAAGGCGTCGCAGTTTAGGGGATTAATCGTAAGATATCGTTAAATATGGCCACGCTCATCAGGCCGATGACCAGGAACAGCCCGACGTACTGACCGACAATCTGGGCGGACTCCGAGACCGGCGAACCCTTGATCCATTCGATCAGGAAATACATCAGGTGACCGCCGTCGAGCATCGGGATGGGCAGCAGGTTGATGATGGCCAGCGACAGGCTGATCAGCCCGAGAAAGAACAGAAAGCGCGACAGGCCCAGGCGTGCCGAGGAATCGGCCATCTGGGCGATCGTGATAGGCCCGGACAGGTTGCTGAGCGATGCCGAGCCGGTGACCATGCGGCCCAGGATGCCCAGGGTCGCCGTGGTCAGGCGCCAGGTTTCCGAAGTCGCCTGCGGCAGCGCTTCCAGCGGCCCATAGCGCAGGACGATGAAGGCGCGGTCGACTTCGGCCTGCACACGGGCATCGGCTTCCGGCGCCTGGATGCCGATCACGGGACGGCCCTGGCGGACCTCGACGTCGATCTGCTTTTCCAGCAGACGGCCGTCGCGCTCGATCGTGACAGCAACGGCCTGGGCGCGCTGCTCGTCGTCAAGGGCCTTGAGCGGGATCAGCCGGGAAATGTCGCGCCAGCCGGCGACCGGCTCCTCGCCGATCATGACGATCCGGTCTCCGGCGCGCAGTCCGGCTGACTCGGCCGGCGTTCCGGACACGACTTCCCCGATCAGGGGCGGCAGTTCCGGTCGCCACGGCTGCAGGCCGATGGACTCCAGCGTGCGTTCCTCGTTGAAGTCTGCGCCCAGCCGGTCCAGGCCCAGCTGTACCGTCCGCCGCTGACCATCCAGGTCCTCGACTTCCACGTTGATGCTGCGGCGATCCATGGCCGGCTTCATCAGCCCGATCAGGGCATGCGTCCAAGATTCCGTCCGCTGCCCGTTGATGCCCACGATCAGATCGCCCTCGCTCAGGCCAGCCTCGGCGGCCAGGCCGGTCGTCGGGCCCAGCACCGGCCGGGTCTCGGAGACGCCGACGACGAACATCAGCCAGAAGGCGGCGACCGCGAAGATGAGATTGAAGGCCGGACCTGCCGCCACGATGGCCGCGCGCTGGCCGACCGGCTTGCGGTTGAAGGCCTGGTTGCGCTGCTGTGGCGAGACGTCGCTTTCGCGTTCATCGAGCATGCGAACGTAGCCGCCCAGCGGGATCGCGGCGACCCGGTATTCCACCCCGTCGCGTCCCTTGCGCGACCACAGGGCGCGGCCGAAGCCGACCGAGAAGGTCAGCACGCGCACGCCACAGCGCCGGGCCACCCAGAAGTGGCCGAACTCGTGGAAGGTCACCAGCAGCCCGAGGGCGACCAGCAACCAGAAAACGGGTCCGAGAATTTCCATGCTCAGATCAGGTCAGTACTCTCAAAACAACGCCAAGCATCGCAGACGGCCATCAGGCCGATGTGGGTATTGTATGGGCAACGCCGGCAGCGATTGGTTCGCTCACTGGATCGACCACAGCCAGGCCAGCGCGAAAAACGGCAGCGCGGCGCCCAGGCTGTCGAAACGATCGAGGACGCCGCCGTGGCCGGGAAACAGCGCCGAGGTGTCTTTCAGGCCCTGCTGGCGCTTGAGCAGGCTGATGAATAGGTCGCCGCCGATCGACAGCAGCGCCAGCACGATCGCGACCAGGGCCGCTGGCGCTGGCGGGAACGGGGCCTGCGGCATCAGCATGGCGGCGGCGGCAGCGACCGCTGCCGCTGCCGCCACCCCACCGACCGCCCCGGATATGGTCTTGCCGGGACTGATGGACGGTGCGAGCTTTGGCCCGCCCAGCGATCTGCCGGTGAAGTAGGCGCCGGTATCGGCCGCGGCGATGATGATGACCAGCATCAGGACCAGCCAGGGCGAGCCCTGCTGCAGCGTGATCGCGGCCAGCCAGGCGGCGAGCAGGATCAGGCCCAGCACCAGCAGCTTGACCGCGCGCAGGCCGGCGCCGAGCGCGGGGCGCATCAGCCAGCACAGCAGCACCATCCAAAGCAGGGCGGCCAGCAGCAGCAGGGCCCGGTTGAGTTCGGCGTTTCCGAGCACGAACAGCCAGGCGCCCAGGCCCACCAGCAGCGCGGCAAACACCGGCGCCTGGCGGGACGGGTCGAAACCGGCCAGCCGGCCCGCCTCCCAGCCGCCGAGCGCCAGCAGCAGCGTGCCGGCCAGCACCGCAAACAGCAGCGGGGGCGCGAGAAACAGCACGACCAGGCCGACCCCGGCCATGACCAGCGCGGTGAGCACCCGCGTTCTAAGCACTGCGGACCCGGATCTGGCTCAATCCGCCGAAGCGTCTCTCCCGGCTGGCATAGTCGATCAGCGCCGCTTCAAGGGCCTCAGCGCCGAAATCCGGCCACAGCACGTCGCAGAAATACAGTTCGGAGTAGGCAATCTGCCACAGCAGGAAGTTCGACAGGCGCTTCTCGCCGCCGGTGCGGATGAACAGATCCGGCGGCGGCAGATGGGCCAGGGTCAGCTCCTGGTTGAGGCGTTGCTCGGTCAGGTCCTCGGCGGCCAGGTTTCCGGTGGCTGCCGCCGCGGCGATGCGCTGGGCAGCGGCCACGATGTCGCTGCGCCCGCTGTAGTTGACGGCCACGTTGAGCTGCAGGGCGGTGTTGCCGCAGGTGCGCTGTTCGGCCTGCGCCATGCCGTCGCGCAAGGTCTGGTTGAAGACCTTGCGATCACCGATGAAGTTGATGCGCACGCCATGCTCGTCGAGCTCGCGCACGTCCTTGTTCAGCGCTTTCAGGAAAAGATCGAGCAGCTTGCGGACTTCGGCCCGCGGCCGGCGCCAGTTCTCGCAGGAAAAGGCGAACACCGTCAGGATCGGGATGCCCCGGCGCATGACCGCCTCGATGGTTCGCTTGAGCGCGTCGCTGCCGGCCTGGTGGCCGAAGGAGCGCGGCTTGCCGCGGCCCAGCGCCCAGCGTCCGTTGCCGTCCATGACGATCGCAACGTGCCTGGGGAGCTGGGCGGGTTCGCGATCCGCCATCGCTCAGATCTCCATCAGCTCCTTTTCCTTGACCGCGATCAACTCATCGACCCGGCCGACGTACTGATCGGTGAGCTGCTGGACCATGGTTTCCCCGCGCCGGACCTCATCCTCGGACAGCTCCTTTTCCTTGAGGAAGTCCTTGAGCTGGTGATTGGCGTCGCGCCGGATGTTGCGGATGGCGATCTTGGCGTTTTCGCCTTCGTGGTGAACGACCTTGACCAGGTCGGCGCGTCGCTCCTCGGTCAGCGCCGGCAGCGGCACGCGGATGTTGGCGCCGGCAGTCATCGGGTTGAGGCCCAGGTCCGAGGTCATGATCGCTTTTTCGATCTTGCCGACCATCGACTTGTCGAACGGCACCACGCTCAGGGTGCGGGCGTCCTCGGCGCTGATGCTGGCTGCCTGGTTCAGGGGCACTTCGGAACCGTAGTAGTCGACCGTGATGTGCTCCAGCAGGCTGGGATGAGCCCGGCCGGTGCGGATCTTGGCCAGCTCGGCCTGGAGCACGGCAATGCTCTTGGCCATGCGCGAGTCGGATTCTTGCTTGATGTCGTTGAGCATGGACTTCCTCGGGTTCCCCGGTTCGAGATGCAAATGATCGCGCTAGGATTGTAATGTGCCGGGCGGCCACTTGCAGCACCGTCCCGGCGGGCGCCTCGTTGACCGGCCGACCTCAACTGACCAGCGTGCCGATGTTTTCTCCGTCGATCAGCCGCTGCAACTGGCCGGCGCGGGTCAGGTCGATGATGCGGATCGGCATCGACTGGTCGCGGCACAGCACGATGGCGTTGGTGTCCATGACCTGCAGCTTGCGTTCGATGACTTCGTCGTAGCCAATGCGGTCGTAGCGCCTGGCCGACGGGTCACGCACCGGGTCGGCGGTGTAGATGCCGTCCACCTTGGTCGCCTTGATCATCAGGTCGGCGCCGATCTCGATGGCGCGCAGGCTGGCCGCGGTGTCGGTGGTGAAAAACGGGTTGCCGGTGCCGGCGGCGAAGATCACCGCCCGGCCCTTTTCCAGGTGGCGGATGGCGCGACGGCGGATGTAGTCCTCGCAGACCTCGCGCACGGACACGGCCGACATCACCCGCGTGGTGACGCCGGCCCGCTCCAGCGAGTCCTGCAGGGCCAGCGCGTTCATGACCGTGGCCAGCATGCCCATGTGGTCGCCGGTGACGCGGTCGATGCCCGATGCAGCCAATCCCTTGCCCCGGAAGATGTTGCCGCCGCCGATCACGATGCCGATTTGCACACCGGTCTGGATGACGCTGGCCACCTCGCTGGCGATGCGCGAACTGATCTTGGGGTCGATCCCGTAATCGTATTCGCCGAGCAGTGCCTCTCCGCTCAGTTTGAGCAGGATGCGCTTGATTTCCGGCCCTTCGCTCATGGTCTGGCCACACTCCGTCCTCGTGCTACCGATGGTACCCGGCCGGAGGCCGGGCGCTGTGCTCAGCCGCCGCGAGCCTGCTGCATGACTTCGGCCGCGAAATCGCTTTCTTCCTTCTCGATGCCCTCGCCAACGGCCAGGCGGACAAAGGCCTGGACTTCCGCGCCCCTGGACTTCAGCAGCTGGCCCACGGTCACGTCGCTGTCCTTGACGAAGGGCTGGCCGGTGAGGGTGATTTCGGCCAGGTGCTTCTTCAGGCGCCCACCGACCATCTTCTCGATGATGTCGGCCGGCTTGCCGCTGTCGGCCGCCTGCGCGATCAGGATTTCCTTTTCCTTTTCCACGGCGTCGGCCGGAACATCGGCGACGTCGCGGTAGGCCGGGTTCAGTGCCGCGACGTGCATGGCGATATCGCGCGCCAGTTCGACATCGTTGCCGCTGACCGCCACCAGGACGCCGATGCGCCCGCCGTGGATGTAGCTGCCGACGACGCCCGGATCGGCCTGCAGGCGAACCAGGCGACGCACCTGGATGTTCTCGCCCAGCTTGGCGACCAGCTGCTGGCGGTTTTCCTCGACGCTGTGGCCGTTGGCCATGGCGGCGGCGTTCAGCGCGTCGACATCGGCAGCCTCGAGCGCCAGGCCGGCCACTTCCTCGGCAAAACCGCGGAAATTCTCATCCTTGGCGACGAAGTCCGTTTCGCAGTTGATTTCCACCAGCACCGCGTGCTTTTCGTCGCCGGCCTGGATGACCGCGCCTTCAGCGGCCACGCGCCCGGACTTCTTGTCGGCCTTGGCCAGACCGGACTTGCGCAGGTGCTCGATCGCGGCCTCCATGTCGCCGCCGGTCTCGACCAGCGCCTTCTTGCACTCCATCATGCCGGCGCCGGTGCGCTCGCGGAGTTCCTTGACTTGTGCTGCGGTAATGCTCATCGCTTCAATTCCTTAGCCTGTCGGTATGGGTGATGCCTGGGCAGACTGCTCAGGCCTCGGCATCCTTTTTCACGGCGGCCTTTTTCTTGACGGCCTTCTTCTTCGAGACCTTTTTCGGGGCTGCCTCGACCGCTGCCGACTCTTCGCCGGCTTCGGCCGGCGCTTCCGGCTCGACCTCGGTCTCGGCCTCGACCGGCGCCGCGGCTGCCGCTTCCTCGGCCGGCGCCTCGGGCGCGGCCTCTGCGGCCGTTTCCGCGGCCTTCACGGCGGTTTTCTTGCGCGCGGTCTTCTTGGTCACCTTGCCGGTTGGCTTGCGCTCGGCGCTGGCCTCTACCGGGTTGCCCTCGGCATCCAGCTCGACGAACTCGTCGGCGTCACCGCCGGTCGGCATGGGCGCGGAGGCGCGGCCTTCGAGAATCGCGTCGGCCGCCAGCTGGGTGTAGAGGCGAATGGCGCGGATGGCGTCGTCGTTGCCCGGAATCACGTAGTCGATGCCTTCCGGAGAGTGGTTGGTGTCGACCACGGCGACGACCGGGATCTTGAGCTTGCGCGCCTCGGCGATGGCGATGGATTCATGTCCGACGTCGATCACGAACAGGGCGTCCGGCAGACCATTCATGTCCTTGATGCCGCCAAGGCTGCGCTCGAGCTTTTCACGCTCGCGGGTCAGCTGCAGGACTTCTTTCTTGACCAGGCGCTGGAAACTGCCGTCGGTTTCCATCGCCTCGAGTTCCTTCAAGCGGTTGATCGACTGCTTGACGGTGCGGAAGTTGGTCAGCATGCCGCCGAGCCAGCGGTGCGAAACGTAGGGGCTGTTGCAGCGCTGCGCCTCTTCGGCGATGGCCTGGCCGGCGGCGCGCTTGGTGCCGACGAACATGACGGTGCCGCGGCGGCTGGCCAGACGGCTCAGGAAGTCCAGCGACTCCTTGAGCAGCGGCAGGCTTTCTTCCAGGTTGATGATGTGAATCTTGCCCCGGGCGCCGAAGATGAAGGGCTCCATCTTGGGGTTCCAGTAGCGGGTCTGGTGTCCGAAGTGCACGCCGGCTTCAAGCATCTGGCGCATCGTGACGTTAGGCATGACAGTTTCCTTTACTTGCGGTGGACAAGACGCGGATGCGGCGGCGTTCATGGCCGATGGGCGGCCGCGGCGGTGTTGCGCTGCTTGTCCGGGGTTTAGGCCTCCGCCAATCCCATGCCTGCGAACCTTGGTGTCATCCGGGCCGGCGGAAAATCCGCTCCCGGGCGACGCGGGCAACCCCGCGGCATGTGTCGATCAGCGTGTGTTTTTCGTGTTCGCCGAAGATACAGGTTCCCCGACAAATCCGATCAAGTATAGCCGCTATGTTGGCCCGATGGCAAGAACCAGCCCGGGCTGCGCCGAATGCGCGCTGCGGGTTACCGCCTCCCGACCGCTCGACGCTTGAGTTTAGAATGCCCTGATGACGGAATTGCTCAGCGCCTACCAGTTCACCCCGCTCGAAAACCTGCCGCTGCTGCGCGAGCGCCTGCTGGCCCTGGCCCGGCGCCTGGGACTGAAGGGCACGGTGCTGCTGGCGCCAGAAGGGATCAACTTTTCCCTGGGCGGCGTCGAGCGGGATCTGGAGCACTGGCTGAACGCGCTGGCCGACGAGCACGGCATCGCCGAACTGGTTCTCAACCGGCAGCCGGTCGAGGCCGTGCCGTTTCTGCGCCTGAAGGTGCGCATCCGGCCGGAAATCATCACCTTCGATCCCGGGCTCGATCCGGGCGTGGACCGCACCGGCCAGGCGCTGGATCCGCAAGCCTGGCATGCGCTGCTGGCATCGGGCCAGGCCCAGCTGGTGGATACCCGCAACGACTACGAGGTGGCCATCGGCAGCTTCCGCGATGCGGCCAACCCGGGCATCGACAGCTTCACCGAATTCGGACCCTGGGCGCTGGAGCATCTGGACCGGGACAAGCCGGTGGCCATGTTCTGCACCGGCGGGGTGCGCTGCGAGAAAGCCAGCGCCTGGTTGCTTGCCGAGGGTTTCCGGCAGGTCTATCACCTGCGCGGCGGCATCCTGGCCTACCTGCGCGAACGCCAGGGTATGGACTCGCTGTGGCGGGGCGAGTGCTTTGTGTTCGATGACCGGGTCAGCGTGGATGACTCGCTCAAGCCCAGCGGCCGGGTCGTGTGCGCCGGCTGTCGGCGCCCGCACGAAGATCTGCCGGCCGACGGCATGCCGCCGGTTGACGAAGCGGGAGATTGCCGCCTGTGCGGCGAGCATTTCGAGCCGGCGCGCCTGGCCGGCATTCGCGAACGGGTGCGCCAGATCGCGCTCGCCCGGGCGCGCGGCGAGTCGCACCTCGGGCCGCAGCCCGAAACCGAGGAACTTTTCAACTGATGGCCGCAGCGGACAATCCAAACCCCCAGGCCGCCGCCCCCGATTGGCTGCCGGACCTGCTGGTCGCGCCCTGGGATTTCTTTGCCACCTATCCGCCGGTGCTGGCGCTGATCGTGCTGGTGGTCGGCATCACCCTGGCCATCATCGGCCGCGCCGTGGTGTTGCGCTGGGGCGGCAAGCTGACCTCCGGCGTGGACCACGGCCTCGATACCCAGCTGCTTCGGGTCGTGGCCGGGATCGCGGCCCTGCTGGTGGCCTACGTCTCGGCCGTGCTGGCGATCCAGATCATCGGCTTCAGCGAGCGCGTGGAGCGCATCGTGATCAACGTGCTGCTGAGCCTGTTGATCCTGCGCCTGATCAAGTCGGCCATGAGCGCGAGCCACATCGGCCTGGAAATCCTGAGCCGCATCCGCGACCGCTACGAGATCGTCGAAGAGCGCACCATGCCGCTGTTCGAGCTGATGTCGACCATCATCATCATCGCCGCGGCAGCCTACGCGCTGCTGATGGTGTGGGACATCAATCCAACCGCCTGGCTGGCCTCGGCCGGTGTCATCGGCATTGCCGTCGGCATCGCCGCCCGCGACACCCTGGCCAACCTGTTCGCCGGCTTTTTCATCATCGCCGAGTCGCCCTACAAGCTGGGCGACTACATCGTGCTCGACAACGGCCAGCGCGGCGAGGTGACCAAGGTCGGCATTCGCTCGACCCGCCTGCTGACCCGCGACGACGTCGAGATCACGGTACCCAACGCCGAGATGGCCAACGCCAAGGTGATCAACGAATCGGGCGGGCGCTGGGTCAAGTTCCGCATCCGCATCAAGGTCGGCGTGGCCTACGGTTCGGATGTCGACCAGGTGGTCGAGCTGCTGGAGGGCATCGCCGCCTTGCACGAGACGGTCTGCCAGGACCCCGCCCCGCGCGTGCGCATGCGCGGCTTCGGCGATTCGTCGCTGGACTTCGAACTGCTGTGCTGGGTCAACCACCCGTCCGAACGCGGCATGGTTACCCACGAGCTGTACATGAAGATCTACAAGGAACTGGGCAAGGCCGGGATCGAGATTCCGTTTCCGCAGCGGGATGTCTGGATGCGCAGTCCGGAACGCGCCGCCAGGGAGGACGGGCGCGAGGACGGGACAGAGACTGCAAGATAGGGGTCAGGGGCTAGGGGCTAGGGGTCAGGGAGTTTGGCCGAAGGCGTCGGCTTCGGTGGAAGGTATCTTCCAATGACCTGCAAACTTCTCCGATGCTCCCTGACCTCTGGCCCCTAGTCCCTGACCCCTCAATCCCTTCAAGCCTGAGTCAAGAACTCCACCGCCTGATCAATCGCGATTTCGCGATTCTCGCCGCCGCGCCGCCGGTACTCGACCACGCCGTTGTCCAGTCCGCGGTCGCCGATGACCAGCTGGTGCGGGATGCCGATCAGTTCGGCGTCGGCGAACATCACGCCGGGGCGCTGGTTGCGGTCGTCCATCAGTACTTCCAGGCCGGCCGCGCGCAGTTCATCGTAGAACTTTTCGGCGAGCTCGCGCACGCGGTGGGACTTGTGGCCGTTGAGCGGCAGGATGACCACGTCGAACGGGGCCATGGGCTCGGGCCAGATGATGCCGGCTTCATCATGATTCTGCTCGATGGCCGCGGCCACGATGCGCGACACGCCGATGCCGTAGCAGCCCATGGCCGGGTGCACGGCGCGACCGTTTTCGTCCATGACCACGGCGTTCATGGACTTGGAATACTTGCGCCCCAGCTGGAAGATGTGGCCGACCTCGATGCCGCGCAGCAGCTCGAGCTCGCCGGAGCCGTCGGCGGCCGGGTCGCCGGCGACCACGTTGCGCAGGTCGGCCACCCTGGGCACGGCCACGTCGCGGCCCCAGTTCAGGCCGAAGTAGTGCTGGCCGTCGATGTTGGCGCCGGCCGAGAAGTCGCTCATCCGCTCGACCTGGCGGTCGATGATGGCCGGGATCGGCAGTCGGAACGGGCCCAGGCTACCGGGTCCGGCGCCGATGGCCGAGCGGATTTCCTCCTCAGTGGCCATGCGCAGCGGGCTGGCGACGTCCGGATGCTTTTCGGCCTTGACCGCGTTGAGCTCGTGGTCGCCGCGGATCAGGAGCGCAATCAGCTGCTCGCCGGACGAGGCGCTGGCCTGCACGACCAGGGTCTTGACGGTTTTCTCGATTGGCACGTCGAACTGCTCGACCAGCTCGGCGATGGTGCGGGCGTTGGGGGTCTCGACCAGGCGCAGGGTCTCGGTCGGCTCGGCCCGCTCGCCCACGGCCATGGCCTCGGCCTGCTCGACGTTGGCGGCGTAGTCGCTGCCCGGTACATGGGCGATCTGGTCCTCGCCGGAATCGGCCAGCACGTGGAACTCGTGGCTGACCGCGCCGCCGATCGCGCCGGTGTCGGCCTCGACCGCCTTGAACTTGAGGCCCAGGCGCTGGAAGATCCGCGTGTAGGTGTCGAACATGACCTGGTAGAAGCGGCCCATGCAGTCCTCGTCCATGTGGAAGGAGTAGCCGTCCTTCATCAGGAACTCGCGTGCCCGCATCACGCCGAAGCGCGGCCGGATCTCGTCGCGGAACTTGGTCTGGATCTGGTAGAAGCACAGCGGCAGCTGCTTGTAGGAGCGCACTTCGGCCCGGGCGAACTCGGTGATGACCT
>SKKM01000037.1 GCA_007121485.1 Wenzhouxiangella sp.
AGCTGCTGCAGGGCATCGCCGCCGCGGAACAGCACGCCGTTCTCGGCCCCGCGCCCGGTGCCGACCATGATCGAGGTCGGCGTGGCCAGGCCCATGGCGCAGGGGCAGGCGATGATCAGCACGGCGACGGCGTTGACCAGGGCGAAACTCAGTGCGGGTTGCGGTCCGAAAACCAGCCAGACCACGGCCGTGGCTGCAGCGATCGTCATGACCGCCGGCACGAACCAGGCCGTGACCCGGTCGACCAGGGCCTGGATCGGCAGTTTCGCGCCCTGCGCTTTCTGCACCATGCGCACGATCCGGGCCAGTACGGCGTCGGCTCCGAGGTCAGTCGCGCGGATGACCAGCAGCCCGTTCTGGTTGACCGTGCCGCCGACGACCTTGTCGCCGGGGCTGCGGCGCACCGGCTCCGGCTCGCCGGTCAGCATGGACTCATCAACCCGCGACTCGCCGTCGATCACCTCACCATCCACGGGTACGGTTTCGCCCGGCCGCACCCGCACGCGGTCGCCGCGGCGCACCTCATCAAGCGCGATCTCGACCGTCTGGCCATCGCGCTCGACCCGGGCGGTCTTGGCCTGCAACCCCAGCAGGCGCTCGATCGCCGCGCCCGTGCGGCTCTTGGCCCGTGCCTCCAGCAGGCGGCCGAGCAGGATCAGGGTGACGATCACGGCGGCCGGCTCGTAGTAGACCTGGGCCGTGCCTTCGGGCATGACGCCGGGCGCGAAGGTGGCCACTACCGAGTAGGCCCAGGCCGCGCCGGTGCCCAGGGCGACCAGCGAATTCATGTCCGGATGGCCGCGCAAGAGGTTGGGCAGACCGATGCGGAAGAACATCAAACCGGGCCCGAATAGCACGATGGTGGTGAGCACGAACAGCAGCAGATGCAGCTGGAACGTCCCGAAGGTGGCGTGAATCCAGTGGTGCAGCGGCGGGATGAAATGCCCGCCCATTTCCAGCAGGAACACCGGGATGGTCAGGCTCAGCGCCAGGAGGAACCGGCGCCTGAGGCTGTGCATCTCGGCCGCCCGGCGCTCGTCGCGAGCCGAATCGCGGTCGCCGTCGGGCAGGTCCGCCGTATAGCCGGCCTGCTCGACCGCAGCGCGCAACTCCGAGCCGGACACCGCGCCTTCGACAAGCTCCACCCGTCCTTCCGAGGTGGCCAGGTTGACGCTGGCCGACAGCACGCCCGGCAGCGCCAGCAGCGCTTTTTCGACCCTTCCTACGCAGGACGCACAGTGCATGCCGTAAATGGACAGGCTGACCTCGTCCATGTGCACCGGGAAGCCGGAGCGGTTCAGGTGCTCGACCAGGTCCGACAGTGCCTGGCCGGAGGGCCACTCCAGGTCGACCCGCTTGCCGGCCAGGTCGACGCTGATTTCGCTTGCGGCGGTGTCTCCCAACGCCTTTTCCAGGCGGCGGACGCAGCCGGCGCAGTGCAGGTTGTCGACGCCGAGGTTCAGATGCATGCGTGTTGAGCGCGGTTCAAGTGGATAGAGCGCCAGACTCTAGCAAACAAAAAGGCCGACCACACAAGATGGCCGGCCTCATGTCGTTGGTCGGCGAGCGGTTGGCGCTCACCGCTCGCCGGATCGAGATTACAGGAACAGCGTCGTGGTCTGCTGCTGGGTGCGCACCGGCGCCACCTTGCCGCTGTAGGGGCAGCTGCCGCGGCGAACGGCATCCATGGCCTGGCGTTGCTCGTCTGTGAGTACCTCGCGGATCTCCGCACGCAGCGCCATGCGCAGTTCGCGCCACTGCTGCATGGTTTCCGGGGCGTGACCGCCGTTGGTGACCGACCAGTCCAGCGAATCCACCTGGTCGCGGAAAGCGCTGCGCAGGTTCTGGATTTCCTGCTGCTGTTCCTGGCTCAGATCGAGCTGTCCCAGCACGGGGTGAGAGCCGGGTTTGGCCGCCAGCGGACCGGCCAGCAGGACGATGGCCGCCAGGGCCGACACAATGACGATGAGATTCGCGCTGAACAACTTTCGCATGGCAAAACTCCGTAAGTGACTGGCTGATCAGTGTAAGGATTGGTCGTGATCGGCCCGTCAGACCACTCCCGAGCTTGCAAAGTTTCCGCGCCAGGCACAGCCTTCCTATACTGATCGGCATGCCGATCAGTTACTCGCCGCCCGCATGCTGAGCTATCGCCACGGATTCCACGCCGGAAATCCGGCCGACGTGTTCAAGCACGCCGTCGTGATCGCCCTGGTGCGTGCGCTGCAGGAAAAGCCGCGCGGTATCCAGTTCGTCGATACCCACGCCGGACCGGCGCTGTATGACCTGGGCAGTGCCATGGCGCAGAAGAACCGCGAGCACGAGGCGGGCATCGCGCGCTGGTGGTCGACGGCAACTTCCGACCCGATGATGGCCCCCTACCTGGAACTGGTGCGCGGCTTCAACCCCGACGGTGAACTGCGCCACTATCCCGGCTCGCCGATGATCTTCAAATCCCTGCTGCGGTCCAACGACCGCCTGGTGCTGTGCGAACTGCACCCCGCCGAGCAGCAGGCGCTGCTCAGCCGGTTTGCCGGCGATCGCCAGGTCAGTATTCGTTGCGGCAGCGGCTATGCCGAAATGCCCAGGGTATTGCCGCCGCCCGGTGGACGCGGCCTGGTCCTGATCGACCCGCCGTGGGAGCTCAAGAGCGAGCGAGAAGATCTGACCATGGCCCTGGAATCGGCGCTGAAGCGCTACGCCCACGGCGTCTATGCCTTGTGGTACCCGCTGATCGAAGGCCGCGAATTGGCGTTGGAGCGGATACCACAGCGCCTCGGCCTGGACGGCGAGGCCTGGCTCGATCTGCGCGTCGAGTTCGCCCCGGCGCAGCGCCTCGGGCGCATGTACGGCTGCGGCATGGCCCTGGTCAACTGCCCCTACCGGGTGCGCCAGGCCCTGGTCGACTGGCATGCCGCATTTACCGGCCTGCCGCCGGCCGAGACTTGATTCGCTAAAGCAGAAGCCAGCCCGCGCCGATCGCGGCCAGCAACATCGGCAGCGACCAGCGATGAAAGTCCAGCCAGATGCCCGGCTCGCGCGCCAGCCTGAGCGCGATCAGGTTGGCCATGGAGCCGATCGCCAGGCCGAAGCCGCCCACGCTCACGCCCCAGGCCAGGGCGCGCCAGTCGGCGCTGAATTCGGCCAGGAAAATTGCTGCCGGCACGTTGGAGATCAACTGCGACAGCCCGGCGCCGACCAGGTAGATGGTGGCCGGGGCGTCCTGCAGCTGCTCGAACTGGGCGACCAGCGGCGGCCAGCGCGCCAGCAGCCCCAGGTTGATGAACATCAGCACGAAGACCAGCAAGAGCAGCCAGTCGACGCCGGCCAGTAGGCGCGGCCGCAGCAGCAGAAACAGAGCGATCGTGGCCAGCGCCGCCGGCACGGCGTGGCCGGCTTCGATCAGGGCGATGAAGGGCAGGTAGGCCGGCAGCGCCCACAACAGGCGCGAGTCGCTTGCCGGTGTTGCGCCGACATCGGCCAGCAGCAGCGGGCGGGCGCGGAAGGCCAGCGGGATGCACGCGATCAGCAGCAGCATGAGCGCGCCCGACAGCGGCGCCATCATCAGGACGAACTCGACGAACCCCATGCCGGACTGCTGCCAGAGGTAGAGATTCTGCGGGTTGCCGATCGGGCTTAAGGCCGAGCCGGCGTTGACCGCCAGGGCCTGGAAGACCACCAGCCGGGCCAGCGGCAGCTGCGCCATCAGCCGCAGGCCCAGGGTCAGGGGCACGGTGATGAACAGGGCCACGTCGTTGGTGATCACGGTCGACAGTGCGCCGGCAAACAGGACCAGGAACAGCGCCAGGCTGCGCTCACCGGACAGCTTCAGCAGCATCACTCTGCCGGCCCGGAACAGGTAGCCGCTGTCTTCCAGCGCGCGACTCAGGACCATCAGCCCGGCCAGCGCGGCGATGGTCGACCAGTCCACCAGCCCCGGCAAGGCGCCGGCCGGCTGTCCACTCAGCCACCACAGGGGCGGCAAGGCCAGCAGCAGGCAGAGCAGGAGTTTTTCCCGGCGCAGCAGGCGAATCAGTCCGGCGGGCAGGCTCAATTCCAGATCCCGTTCCATCGAGTCGCCCTGCACGGTAGCCGCAGATGCCGGCCCTTGGCAATCTTGGCGGCTCGTGGAACGGATCCCCTTTCACCGGTCGTTCACAAAGTGCAGCCTGTTCATCACGTGAACCTGGTTCATAATGGTGCACTTAACGGTCCGAGACACCAGCATGGGAACCCAGGAACGCAGACAGCGGGAGTTCGCGGCGCGCGAACTCCTGTTTCTCGATACGGCGCGGCGCCTGATCCGCGAGGAAGGCCTGCTGACGCTGCAAATGGCCCGTCTGGCGCGGGCCTGCGACTATGCCACCGGCACCCTGTACCAGCACTTCGCGTCCAAGGAGGATCTGCTCGTGGCGCTGGCCACGCAGCGCCTGAAGGAGCACTGCGCGCTGTTCTGCAAGGTCACAGCCTGGCCCGCCGGCACCCGCGAGCGCATGTTCGCCCTGACCGTGGCCGACGAGTATTTCTCGCGTCGTCATCCGACCTACACCCGGCTGATGCAGTACGTATTTACGGAGGTGGTGTGGGAAACCGCGTCCGAGCAGCGCCGCTCCGCCCTGAGCGACGAACTCAAGCCGGTGGTGGCCGCCATCAGCGGAGTGGTCGAACAGGCCGTGGCCGCCGGCGAAGTCCAGCCTGGAATCCTGTCCACGCACGAGCTGATGCTGGGGCCGTGGGCCGTGTGCCACGGCATGCAGTCGCTTATGCAGTCGCGCGGACTGTTGAACCAGTTGTCGATCGATGCCCCGCGCCGCAGCATCTACGTGCACTCGCAGGTGCTGTTGAACGGCCTGGGCTGGCACCCCGTGTTCGACGTTTCCGACCAGGCCGCGCTCAACGCGCTGGTCGAGCGCATCGAAAAGGAATTGTTGGCATGAACAAACGCATGATCTTCATGCTGCTGGCCACCGGACTGCTGTTCGGCGGCATCTTCGGCTACAAGGCCTTCATCGACTCCATCATCGCCGAAGTGTTCGACACCATGGAGCCCGAGACCGAGACCATCACAGCCAGCACGGCGCGGCTGATCGACTGGACCCCGCGCTTCCAGGCCATCGGCAGCTTCGCCCCGGTGCAGGGTGCGGAGCTGACCTTGGAGCAGCCCGGTATCGTGCGCGAGATTCACTTCGAGAACGGTCAGGCCGTCGAGGCCGGACAGCGCCTGGTGTCGCTGGACACGCGCGTGGACGAGGCCGAGCTCGAGCGGCTGCAGGCCAGCCTGCGCCTGGCCGAGCTGGAGCTGGAGCGGCAGCAGCGCCTGTACGAGCAACGCTCGGTTTCGCGCGCCGCGCTCGATCAGGCCGAAACCGAGGCCGCCCAGGCGCGGGCGATCGTGGCCACCCAGCAGGCGGTGATCGACCAGAAGATCCTGCGCGCGCCGTTTTCCGGCCGGGTCGGCATCCGCCAGGTCAATCCTGGGCAGTTCCTGTCGGCCGGTGCGCCGGTGGTCAGCCTGCAGGCGCTGGATCCGATCTTTCTCGATTTCACCGTGCCGCAGCGCAAGCTGCCGCAGCTGGTGACCGGTTCACTGGTGCAGGCCCGCGTTGATGCTTTTCCGGGCGAGGAATACGAAGGCAGGATTTCTGCGCTGGAGCCGCGGCTGACCGAATCCACGCGCAGCGTGCGGGTGCAGGCGCAAATCGACAATCCGGATGAACTGCTGCGGCCCGGCATGTTCGCCCAGGTCGCGCTGGACCTGGGAGAGTCGACTGAGGTGCTGGTGGTGCCGCAGACCGCCCTGCGTTTTGCCACCTACGGCGACTCGGTGTTCACCATCGAAGAGGACGGCGATGCGAAGAAAGTGGTTCGTCGCTTCGTGCGCACCGGGCGCACGCGCGGCGACCTGATCGAGATTCTCGACGGCCTGGAGGAGGGCACGCGGGTCGCCTCCTCGGGGCTGCTCAAGCTGCAGAACAACACGCCGGTCCGCATCGACGATGACCCCGACGTGCAACCCAGCGAAGACCCGGACCCGCGTCCGGACAATCGCTGACAGCAGGGCCTGACGCTTCCTCATGCGCTTTACCGACGTCTTCATCCACAAGCCGGTGCTGGCCACCGTGGTCAGCCTGTTCATCCTGCTGCTGGGCCTGCGCGCCGCCTTCGACCTGAACGTGCGCCAGTTCCCGGAAATCCAGAACGCGGTCATCACGGTGACCACCGCCTACATCGGCGCCGACGCCGACCTGGTGCAGGGCTTCATCACCACCCCGCTGGAGCGCGAGGTAGCCCAGGCCGAGGGCATCGATTACCTGGTCTCGACCTCGGTGCCTGGCGTGTCGATCATCCAGGCTTTTCTGCGCCTGGACGCCGACCCCAACGACGCGCTGACCGAAGTCGCCGCCCAGGTCAACAAGCTGCGCTCCGAACTGCCCGAGCAGTCGGAAGACCCGGTCATCGAGCTGTCGGTGGGCGAGCAGGTGGCGGCCATGTACCTGTCGTTTTTCAGCGACATTCTCGACGAAAGCCAGATCACCGATTACCTGGTGCGCGAGGTCGAGCCGCAGTTGGCCACCATTCCCGGCGTGCAGCAGGCCGAGATTCTCGGTGCCGGTACCTTCGCCATGCGCATCTGGCTGGACCCGGCGCGCATGGCGGCCATGGGGGTAACCGGCAGCGATATCCGCCGCGCCCTGCAGGCCAACAACGTGCTGTCCGCTGTCGGACGTACCCGCGGTCAGATGGTCAGCATCAACCTGACTGCCGATACCGATCTGCAGTCGGTCGAGGAATTCCAGCGCCTGGTCGTGCGCTCCGACAACAGCGCCCTGGTGCGACTGGAGGACGTGGCCGAGGTTGAGCTGGGCCCTGAGAGTTTCGATGCCTCGGTGACCTACAACGGACTCGATGCGGTGTTCATCGGCGTCGAGATCGCGCCCGACGCCAACGCTCTGGACGTGATCGGCGAGGTGCGGCAGGTCTGGGACGAGCTGATCATCCCGCGCCTGCCCGAAGGGCTGGAGGCGGCGATTTCCTATGACTCGGCCGAGTACATCGAAAGCGCCATCAACGAGGTGATCTTCACCATCTTCCTCGCCCTGGTCATCGTGGTGCTGGTGATCTATGCCTTCCTCGGCTCGGCCCGTAGCGCCATCATCCCGGCCCTGTCGGTGCCGCTGTCGCTGATTGGCACCTTTTTCCTGATGCTGCTGATGGGCTTTTCGATCAACCTGCTGACCCTGCTGGCCATGGTGCTGGCGATCGGCATCGTGGTCGATGACGCCATCATCATGCTGGAAAACATCGAGCGGCAGATGGAGCAGGGCAAATCGCGCATCGAGGCCGCGATCGCCGGCGCGCGCCAACTGGCCTGGCCGATCGTGGCCATGTCGACCACGCTGATCGCCGTGTTCCTGCCGATCGGCTTCGTCGGCGGCCTGACCGGGACCCTGTTCATCGAGTTCGCCTTCACCCTGGCCGCCACCGTGGTGCTGTCGGGCGTGGTCGCGCTGACCCTGGCGCCCATGCTGTGCTCGCGCATCCTGCGCTCGCGCCGAACGGACACGCGGCCAAAATTTGCCGCCTGGCTGGATCGCCGCTTCGATCAGCTGCGTCGGGGCTACCGGGGTCATCTGCACGGCTGGCTGCATCACCGTCACGTGCTGGCCACTTTCGGCCTGATCGTGCTGGTGTCCTGCTATTTCCTGTTCATCACCAGCGAGTCCGAACTGGAGCCGACCGAGGATTCCGGCTTCATCTTTTCCATCATGGAGGGTGACCCCTTCATCACCCTGGACGCCCTGGAGCGAAATACGCGGCGCCTGGACGCGCTGGGCGCGGATACGGATGACATCGAGGGTATCTTCCTGATCAACGGTTTCGGCGGCGCGGGTGTGGGTGCAACCAACCAGGCCATTGCCGGCATCGTGCTGCAGCCCTGGGGCGAGCGCGAGCGCAGCACCCAGGCGGTGCTGGAAGAAACCGTGCAGCCGTTCCTGAGTGGCATTCCCGGCCTGCGATCTTTTGCAGTCGTGCCGCCGGACCTGCCCACGCCGGGCGGCGGCGGCCCGCCGGTCCAGTTCGTCATCGGCTCGACCGAGCCGCTCGAGAACATGGTCGATTTTGCCGACCAGCTGATGGAACGGGCCATGCAGTCGGGCCGCTTCATTTTCGTCAACTCCGATCTGGACATCGACCAGCCGCAGCGGGAAATCCGAATCGACCGCGACCAGGCGGCGGTGATGGGCGTGGACATGGCGCAGGTGTCCGGCGATCTGGCGACCATGCTGTCCGGCGGCTTCGTCGGCCGCTTCGCCATGGACAACCGTTCCTACCGGGTAATCCCGCAGGTGCAGCGCGCCGACCGGCTCAATCCGGAGCAGGTGGGTGATTTCTATACCCGCAACCGCGACGGCGAACTGGTGCGCATGGCCGGGCTGATCGACTTCGAGCCCTCGGTGCAGCCGCAGCAGCTCAGGCGCTTCCAGCAGCTCAACGCGGTCACCA
>SKKM01000044.1 GCA_007121485.1 Wenzhouxiangella sp.
CGCGCCGAGCGCGAGGTGCTGCTGTGCGGTGGGGCGATCAACTCGCCGCAGCTGCTGATGCTGTCCGGCATCGGCCCGGCCCGGGACCTGGAGAAGCTGGGCATCCCGGTACGGGTGGATCTCAACCAGGTCGGCGCCAACCTGCAGGATCACCTCGACATCTGCACCCTGACCCGCTGCTCGCAGCCGATCACCTACGACCATCTGAACGAGCTGCGCGTGGGACTGAACTACTTCCTGTATCACAAGGGCGAGGGCACTTCGAACATCGCCGAGGCCGGCGGCTTCCTGGTCAGCGGTCGCGGCCGTAATGATCGGCCCGACATCCAGATGCATTTCGTCCCGGCCCTGCTCGACGACCATGGCCGCAATCGCCTGCCCGGCGACGGCTACACGGTCCATGCCTGCCCGCTCCGGCCCGCAAGCCGCGGCCGCATCAGCCTTCAGTCCACCGACCCGACCCAGGCACCCTCCATCCGCGCCAACTACCTGAGCGAGCCGGAAGACCTGGAAATGATGCTGGAGTGCGTGCGCCTGTCGCGCGCCATCCTGGAGCAGCCGGCCTTCAAACCCTTCCGCGGGCATGAAATCTATCCCGGCAACGACATCACCGACCGCGACGGACTCATCGACTTCGTCCGCACCAAGGCCGAGTCCATCTACCACCCGGTCGGCACCTGCCGCATGGGCAGCGACGACCAGGCCGTGGTCGACCCGGAACTGAGAGTGCGCGGGGTCGAGGGCCTGCGCGTGATCGATGCCTCGATCATGCCCACCCTGGTCGGCGGCAACACCAACGCCCCAACCATCATGATCGCCGAGAAGGCCTCGGACCTGATCCTGGGAAAGGCGGTGGCGCAACCAAGGCAAGCTGAGGCGGAAGCGGCTTGATCAGTACAGGGGTTCTCGCCAAGACGCCAAGACGCCAAGAACGCCAAGGAAAACCCTCACGTCGGTTGCAGCTTGGCTGGAGTCTTGTGGCCTATCCGGTGGACCCAGGCAACAGCGAGCAAGGCGAAGGCAGCCGTCCGCTCAATTCTGGAATTGCGCAGCGTACTTGGTTGATCCGGGTTTTTGCTTCCCACCACTTCCCTTTTTTCTTGGCGTTCTTGGCGCCTTGGCGTCTTGGCGAGAACCCCAAAACTCTCGATCGGAGCACCCCAACCACCACGGCCCCTAAACTTGGGGCTTTCGCCTGATGAAGTCGTTTTTCGCCACCGCGGCACGTGGACTGGAGGAGTTGCTGGCGACTGAGTTGAGCTCGCTGGGGCTGGACGGCGTGCGGGTGCGGCGTGGCGGGGTCGAGTTCGCGGGTGAACTGGCAGCGGGCTACCGGTCCTGTCTGTGGTCACGGCTGGCCAACCGGGTCCTGCTGCCCATCCGGCAGTTCAATGCCGAGGACGAGCAGGCGCTGTACGACGGCGTGCGCGGCATCGACTGGTCCGCGCACCTGGGTCCGGAACACACCCTGGCCGTGGACTTCACCGGCGTGCGCGCCCGCATCACGCACAGCCGCTTTGCCGAGCAGCGGGTCAAGGACGCGGTGGTCGACCAGATCCGGGAAGCCACCGGCTCGCGCCCCTCGGTCGATACCGACTATCCCGATCTGCGCATCAACGTCCATATGCTGGCCGACGCCGTCACCGTGGCCATCGATCTTTCCGGCGAAAGCCTGCACCGCCGCGGCTACCGGCGCGAAGGCCGCGTCGCGCCGCTGAAGGAAAACCTGGCCGCGGCCATGCTGATTCGGGCGGACTGGCCGGAGCTGGCGGCCCAGGGCGGCGCTTTCGTCGATCCGATGTGCGGATCGGGCACCCTGCTGATCGAGGCAGCCTGGATGGCCGGCGATACAGCACCGGGCCTGCTGCGCACGCGCTTTGGCTTTCACGGCTGGCGCGGTCATGACGATGCGGCCTGGAAGATCCTGCTCGACGAGGCGCTGGAGCGACAGGAGCGCGGCCTGGAACACATCCCCGAGATCGCCGGCTACGACCAGGACGAGCAGGCCGTGGCGGCAACTGCCGGCCACCTGCGCCGAGCCGGACTGGCCGATCAGGTGCGGGTGGAGCAGCGGGAGATCGGACAGGCCCGACCGCCCGTGGGCAGCACCACGGGCCTGGTCGCCACCAACCCGCCCTACGGCGAGCGCCTGGGCGAGAACCATGAGCTGATTCCGCTCTACCTGCGGCTGGGTCAAACCCTGAAAAGCCATTTCGGCAGCTGGCGCGCCATCGTGCTCAACGGCGCCGGTTGCCAGATCGGCTTGAAGCCCGAGAAGAGCTGGCAGCTGTACAACGGCCCGATCGAATGCCGGCTGGAGCGCTTCGAGATCGCCGCCGACGCCGATGCCAGGGACCACGAGCCGGCGCAGGACCTGGTCAACCGCCTGCACAAGAACCAGCGCCAGCTGAAGAAATGGCTGGCCCGAGAGGACATCCGTTGCTATCGCGTCTACGACGCCGATATCCCGGAATACGCGCTGGCCGTGGACGTCTACGACACCAGCGAGGGCCGCTGGCTGCACGTGCAGGAATACGCCGCACCGGCCAGCATCGACCCCGGCCGCGCCCAGGCCCGGCTGCGCGCGGCATTGAGCGTGTTACCGGAATCCCTGGACACCGACCCGGCGCGAATGGTGTTCAAACTCCGCCAGCGCCAGCGCGGCGAGCGCCAATACGAGCGCCTGGGCGAGCAGGGGCAGTTCCTGGAAGTCCGTGAGGGTCCCTGCCGACTGCTGGTCAACCTTACCGACTATCTCGACACCGGCCTGTTTCTGGACCACCGCCCGGTGCGGCGCTGGATTGGCGAGCACGCCGCGGGCAAGCATTTCCTCAACCTGTTCTGCTACACCGGCGCCGCTACCGTGCACGCGGGCCTGGGTGGCGCGGCCAGCACCACCAGCGTCGACCTGTCCAAGACCTACCTCGACTGGCTCAAGCGCAACCTGAATCTCAACCAGCTCAACAGCCCGATCCACCGGCTGATCCACGCCGACTGCCGCGCCTGGCTCACCCAGTGCCGCGAGCGCTACGACCTGATCTTCCTCGACCCGCCGAGCTTCTCCAACTCCAAGCGCATGGACTCCGACCTGGATATCCAGCGCGACCACGCCGAGCTGATCCGTTCCGCCGCTCAGCTGCTCACTCCTGAGGGCCTGCTGATCTTCTCCACCAACCGGCGCGGCTTCAAGCTCGATCCGGCGCTGTCGTCAGAGTTCACGATCGAAGACCGCAGCGCCTGGTCCATCCCGAAAGACTTCCAGCGCAATCAACGCATTCATTCTTGCTGGTTTATCCAGCACCGGTAGCAGACCGGTGCTCACCCTGAGCGATGCAGCCAGCCCTCACCTATGTCCGGACAACGCGGAGGCCCTGGCACACGATCTGGACGCTCGGGACATCGTCTCGCTCAATCCAACCCGCACTGTGGTTTTTGGGGCCAGGGACTAGTGGTCAGGGAGCTTGGGCGATTATTGAATGCTTACTAACGGAACCGGCACCGAAAAACCAAAAGGCGACCAAGCACCCTGACCCCTAGCCCCTGACCCCTGACCCCCAAAACACCTAGTCTCCCAAAACCCGCCACACCCCCTCACGCCGCGGATCGGCCGCGCCTTCGAGACGGCCGTCGGCGTGGAAGAAAACGCCGTGCAGGCCGGACTCTTCGCCGCGGCCGGCGCGGACTTCGATACCCAACTCAGCCAACCCGGCCAGCAGGTCTTCCGGGAAACGGTTGACCTCGCCAAAGAAGTTCTCGCGCCAGGCGAACAGGTTGGGCAGATCGATGGCTTCCTGCAGCGGCAGCCCCCAGGCCAGCAGACCGACGATGGTCTTGGCGTTGTAGACCAGGATGGCCGAGCCACCCGGGGAGCCCAGCGCGGCGACCAGGCGGTCGTCAGCGTCGAAGATCAGGGTCGGGGTCATGGACGAGCGCGGGCGCTTGCCCGGCGCCACGGCGTTGGCGGCCGGCAAGCCGTCCATGAGCGGACGAAACGAGAAGTCGGTCAGCTGGTTATTGAGGAAAAAGCCGTCGACCACGCGCCCCGAGCCGAAGATGGATTCCACCGAGGAGGTCATGCTGACCACGTCGCCTTGGGCATCGACGACCACGAAGTGCGTGGTACCGGTGGCTCGGAAACCGTCTTCCGAGCTGAACTCGAAGCCCGGCGGCGAACCGGCCGAAGGCATGTCACCGGCACGATCGCCAATCAACGCAGCGCGCTCGGCGATATAGTCAGGCTCGAGCAGGCCGTCGATCGGGATCTCGACGAAAGCGGGATCGGCCACGAACTGGTCGCGGTCGGCGTACATCAGCCGGCTGGCCTCGGCAAACTGCAGCCAGGCGATGGGATCTTCCGGTCCGCGCTCGGCGATATCGGTCTGCTCCAGGATGGCCAGCATCTGCAGCAGGGCCACCCCGCTGGAGGGCGGCGGCGGCACGCAGACGCGGTGAGCCATCACCTGCCGGCACAGTGCGTCGCCAACTCCGGGCCGGTAGGCGTCGAAATCGGCCTGCCGCAGCGTGCCCGGTAGGGGCAGGGCCGCGGTACGTTCGATGATGCGGGTCGAAATCGGCGGCTCGAGCAGGGTCCGCGGCCCGCCCTTGGCCATGGCCCGCAGGGTTTCGGCAAAGGCCGGGTTGGCCCAGGTCTCGCCGGCGCTGATGATCTGGCCCTCGGCAGTGGTGAACAGCGCCACGGTATCGGGCTGGTCGGCCTGCGGCCAGCGGTTGCCGGCGGCGAATCGGGCCAGCCGCTGCGGTACGGAGAAACCGTCCTCGGCCGCGGCGATGGTTTCGTTGAACAGGTCGTCCCACTCAAGCCTGCCATAGCGCTCATGGGCAGCGCCGAGCATGGGCATGACGCCGGGAACACCGGTCGAACGGCCGCCGATGATGGCCTCGAACCATCCCAGCGGTTCGCCGTCGGGGTCCAGGAACATGTCGGCCGTTGCGCCGGCCGGCGCCGTTTCCCGACCGTCGAAGGCCGTCACCCGGCCGCTGTCGGCCTGGTAGTGAAGCAGGAAGGCGCCGCCGCCGATACTGGAGCTTTGCGGCTCGACCAGGCCCAGCATGGCCTGCACCGCGACCGCCGCATCGACCGCGCTGCCGCCGCGCTCCAACACCGCCAGGCCGGCCTCCACGGCCAGCGGGTGGGCGGCGGCCACACCGGCACGGCCGAGGTCATCAGCGGACTCGATCGTTTCCGCTGCTGCCGCCACCGGCTCCTCGATGACCGGCTCCTCGGGCGATTCGGTCCGGCACGCGGTCAGAACCAGCAAGGAGATCACTGCCAGAAACAGGCTGCGCAGAATCATGCGGCGGCTTGCTCGCCAGGTGGTGCTCGCTTCAATCACGTCGGTGTTTCCTCATGCTGAATTCAATGGACTGGGCCGATGGAGCATACATCAGCCTCGGACGAGAGCGGGTGCAGGCGCGGCCGGCGCCCGGCCGCGTTATGGCCCGTGCGGGGCCGCCGAAGATCGAGGCCTTATACTGGGACCGGGTTTGAATGGTGAGGATGCCCATGCGAAGACGACTGACAGTCCCATTGCTGCTGGCCCTGCCCCTGGGCGTGAGCGCCTGCGCCAGCCTGGATTCAAGCGAACGCCAGGGCTTCGAGGTGCGCGGCGAATACGTCGCCGCGGTAGAAAGCGCGGCCAAGAGACGCGGGGTGGAGGTGATCTGGCTGAATCCCCCTACCCGGCGTCGTACCCGCGACATCGAGTGGACCACCGAGAGAACCGTCGAGCTCAATCGCGACCTCGACAACTGAAGCCCGATCGCCCGGCGCAGCACGATGAAAGCCACTGCACGGTTGCGGTGTTAGGGTGATGTCTGGCCAGCAATCGAGTGGAGTTCGCAAGACATGGACGATCACGTCTACAAACAGGTCCGGCTGACCGGATCATCGACCGAGAGCAGCGACGACGCCGTTCGGCGCGCAATTGCCCGGGCGGCAAAAACCCTGCACCAGCTGCGCTGGTTCAAGGTGGTCGAAACCCGAGGCCACATCGAAAACGGCCAGGTTCAACACTGGCAGGTGACCATCGAAGTCGGCTTTACCCTGGAGGACTGAACGGCGGCCTCAGCCTGCCTCCGGGCGCTCCAGCAGCGGCAGGGGCACGTGGATCAGACCGCAGATCACGCGCAGCAGCTCCATCTCCTCGACGACGACCTGCTCGTCGTGCAGCACGCAGCGGGACAGACCGGCCACCAGCCGCTGCTTGTCGGGCAAAGTCAGTTCATCAAGTCGCCTGAGCGCGCGGTCCAGGCTGGTCTGCCAGTCGGCCGTGGCCGCCAGCTCCGACGGCACCGGCTCGACCAGGCCCTGCAGCCCGGCGGCAAACGCCGCCTGCGCCACTTCAGGCTGATCGGGATGGCCGTGGTTTGCCAACACGGCCATCACCACGACCACCTCCTCGGCCCGACTCGATAACTTCTTTCTGCCGCCCGGCCGGGCGCGTTGCGGCTGCATGGCGTCCTGAATCTGGCGGGCGGTCAGACGGGCCAGGCTGTATTCGAACACATCGATCCGGTCGTCCACCGCCACCAGCTGTTCGATCAGGGCCATCAGCTGGATCAGTTCCTTGTGCGGACGACGACGCAGGCTGGGGAAAGTCATCTCCAGCAACGGCAGGCGCTGGGCCGGCTCCAGGTCGCGGCCGGCCTGCCACAGCACACCGACCTGGCGCTCGCTCTCCGAACCCAGCGTCTGGGCAATGAGCAGCAGCTGGTTCTCGCGCACCTCGCTGTCCCGGCTCAGCAACAGAAAACACACTACCTCCTGGGCCCACTCGTCGGAGTGCGCGGCGCGCTCCAGCGGCCGCGGCAGCGACGCGGCCAGCGCCGCGGCAATCATCACCTGGCTCAGGCCGGGCTGGCCGATCCGCTCGATCAGGGTATCGGGGTTCAGCGGCAGACCGCCCGGTCCGCGTCCCTGCTCGGCCCGCGCCGCCGCCTGTTCGGCCTCGGCCTTGCGCGCCTGGGCGTGCCGGTCCAGTCGCTTGGCCAGCTCCTTGAGCTCTTCGGGACGGAAGTTCGGCTCGATGGCGCGTATGCGCTCTTCCAGCGGAGGGTGGGTGGCGAACAGCTGGCGGCCCATCCCGCGCGCGAACAGCATGTGGCCGACCTCCTCGGCGTCCGTGACCATGAAGGAACTGGCATAGAGCGCGCCGATCTTCTTCAGGGCGCCGCTGACGCCGTCCGGGTTGCGCGTGAACTGCACGGCCGAGGCATCGGCCAGGAACTCGCGCTGGCGCGAGACCGCCGCCTTGATCCAGCGCCCGAAAAACAGCCCGACATAGCCGATCACGACCACCACCAGACCAACCATGACGAACGGTCCGGCGTTACGGGAGTCGCGCGCGTAGCGGGCCGACAGCAGCAAGCGCCGCCCGACCAGCGAAATCACCAGAATGCCGAACAGGAAACCGATCAGACGGATGTTCAGCCGCATGTCGCCATTGAAGACGTGGCTGAACTCGTGGGCGATCACGCCCTGCAACTCATCGCGGTCCAGGTGCTCCAGGGTGCCGCGCGTCACCGCCACCGCGGCGTCGGCCGGCGAGTATCCGGCGGCGAAGGCGTTGATGCCCTGTTCGTGCTCCAGCACGTAGACCTCGGGCATGGGCACGCCCGACGCGATGGCCATTTCCTCGACCACGTTGTACAGACGCCGGCGCAGCGGATCGTTGGTCGACGGATCCACCGCCGTGCCACCCAGGGAGCGGGCAATTTCCCCACCGCCGGCGCGCAACTGCACGCTGCGGTAGGCGCTGGCCAGGCCGATGGTGGCCGCGGTCAGCGAGGTGGTCCAGAAGATCAGTCCGGCATTGGCCAGCCAGAAATTGTCCGCCGGCGGGTAGCCGGCGTACTGGGGCATGCCCAGGGTCGCCAGCACCACGGCGTTGACGGCCACGATGATGGCAAGAACCGCCAGGCCAAAAAGCACGACCAGGCGTCGGCTCTGGCGCCGCGCCCGGTCCTGGTGCTCGAAGAAGTTCACGGCTCAGGGGCTTCCGAACTGTTCAGAGGCTCCTCAGCCAAAGCTGACCTTGACTGCCTCGCGCTTGGCCGGATCTTCGATATCGAGCAACTGCGCCGGCTGGAAATTGAAGGTGCCGGCAATCAGGTTGTTCGGGAAGCTCTCGCGCAGGATGTTGTAGGTCATCACCGCATCATTGAAGCCCTGGCGCGCGAACGCGACCCGGTTCTCGGTACTGGTCAGCTCTTCGGACAGCTGCATCATGTTCTGGTTGGCCTTCAGGTCCGGATAGTTCTCGGACAGGGCGAACAGGCGACCGAGGGCGCCCGACAGGCCCTGCTCGGCCTGGCTCAGGCGCTTCATGGCATCCGGGTCGGTCGGATCGCTGGACGCGGCCTTGAGCTGGTTGACCGCCCCGGTCCGCGCCTGGATCACGGCTTCCAGGGTCTCGCGCTCGTGGCTCATGTACTTGCGGGCGAC
>SKKM01000230.1 GCA_007121485.1 Wenzhouxiangella sp.
ATCCCGGCCGGTCCTGGCGCTACCGTTTTCAGACCGAAGCGGTGCTTGGTAGCCCCGAGGCCCGACATCGGCCTGAACAGCCCTACCGTCCTCCCTTTGCGCCGGGCGAGGAATTCACCATCGGCCAGGCCTGGGGCGGCATGTTCAGCCACACCGATCCGCACGCCTATCACGCCGTCGACATCGCCATGCCGATCGGCACGCCCATTCATGCCGCGCGCGGCGGGGTCGTGATGGACAACGCGCGCTGGTTTCACCGCTCGGGCCAGGACCGCGAGCGCTACGGCCCGCGCGCCAACTTCATCCGCATCCTGCACGACGACGGCACCATGGCCGTCTACGCCCATCTCGACTACGCCGGCGTGCGCGTACAGCCGGGTCAGCGCGTGGCGCGCGGGCAGTACATCGGCCGCTCCGGCAACACCGGCTTTTCTTCCGGCCCGCACCTGCACTTCGTCATTCAGAAAAATCGCGACATGGAACTGGTCTCCGTGCCGTTCGAGTTCGAGAACGGCGAGGGCGGTGCGGTGAGGCCGCGCGAGCGCTTGCGCCTGAGCGCGCAATGACGCCAGGTTGATATCGTTTTTCGAAAAATTGATATCATTTCTACTATGCCCAGAACCATTGTCAACATCGATCCGGAGGACAAGCGCTGGCTGGATCAGGAGGCCAAGCGCCGCCGCGTGCCCATGACCCGCCTGGTGGGTGAGGCGGTCAGCGAGTATCGAATGCGGCAGGAGCGGCAGAACCGACCCGATCTGGAGACGCTGCTGGCCGACACCCGCGGTCTTTGGCACCAGGGCGATGGCCTGGATTGGCAGGTTCGGCTGCGCGGCGAGTGGGAAGACCGCGCTTGAAGTACCTGCTGGATTCGGTGATCGTCATCGACCATCTCAACGGCATCGATGCGGCTACCGAATTCCTGCGTGATCATGGCGATGATTCGGCCATTTCAATCATCACGCGAGCCGAGGTTCTGGCCGGTTGTGACGATGCCCAGGAGGCATCTGTCCGTTCCTTGCTGTCGCATTTTCCGGCGCTGCCGCTGACCGTCCAAATCGCCGACCTGGCCGCGCGGCTGCGGCGGAGCGAACGGTTCAAGTTGCCGGATGCATTCCAGGCGGCCGTCGCGATTGAACACGACTTGATCCTGGTCACTCGCAATACGCGCGATTTCCAGCCCGGCGGCCGGGCAGAGGTCCTGATTCCCTACCACTGCTGAACTCCGCGGCGCGGAACCTGTCTGGATTGGGGCCATTGAAGCCAAGCCCGGAGAGCCCCGGCCGTGAACCGCCCCCGCCTGCTGCAAAAGTTCAAGGACTTTGTCGGAAACCTCCGGCTGCTGACGCTGTGCGTGGCGGTGGTCGTGCCGCTGTTCGTGCTGTTTTCACTTCTGGGCTACTGGCAAATGGCTGCGGTGCTGGCCGTGTGCCTGGTGCCCCTATGCCTGCTGCACGGGCGCAAGACCCTCAAAGACCTGCACGCAGACGGCAATGCCTACAAGGGCATCCGTGCCCTGGCGCATCCGGTGGTGCCGTTTGTTCTGCTGATGCCGGTTTGGCTGTTGATGTTTGACTGAAGCCCTTTTCGCTTCGGCTATTGACAAGCAGGAATCGGGCGATTGTCGGCCAGGGGTTGAGCAATCGACCCATGCAATACGGCTGGTGGCCGCGCGATTTTTCATTCCTCTGGGACGACAGCACCGCGGTGCGATCGCCGTCGCAGGCCAGCTCGACCAGCTCGACCAGTTCGGCCAGAAAGGCCCGGCGCGAAACCTGGTCCAGCGCCGAGGCAGGTTCGTCCAGAAGCAGAATGTCGGGTTGGTGCACGATGGCCAGCAGGATGCCGAGCTTCTGGCGCTGGCCGCACGACAGGCTGGCGACGCGCTGATCGAGCGGGATGGCACAGTACACATTGGCTAAGCTGCAACGGCGCAGAGCAGAAAAACCCGCGATGACCAGTGCTTGCTGAACTGCAGGGTTCAGACTAGAATTCAAACCATAAGTGACCGGAGGCGTACAGATGAAAACCTGGCCTGTTCAAGACGCAAAAGCCCGTTTCAGCGAGTTTCTGCAAGCCAGCCTGACCGAGGGCCCACAGTTGGTCACCCGGCATGGCAAGGAGGCTGCCGTGCTGGTGCCGGTGGAGCAATGGCTTCGGTTGAGTGCCCTGAATAAACCAGGCCTCAAGAACCTGTTGCTGGCAGATTACGCACGAGCAGACCTGCCGATTCCTGACCGGGGCCGTCTGCGCCGCCGGAATGCGCCGAAGGACGCTTGATGGCTTATTTGCTGGATACCAACGTTATTTCCGAGCTCAGAAAGCCCAAGCCCCACGGGGCTGTCGTGGCCTGGATCAAGGAGGTTCCCGAGCCGGCCTTGTTCATCGCGGCGATCACGATCGGTGAAATTCAGGCCGGAATCGAGATCACTCGAGGCCGGGATGTTTCTAAAGCGCAAGAAATTGAGGCCTGGCTGAATCAACTGGTTGAGTCGCAGCAGGTCATTGCAGCCGATGCGGCAATTTTCCGGAGCTGGGCGCGCTTGATGCATGGACGCCCTGATCACCTGCTTGAAGATGCGCTGATCGCGGCCACTGCCCTGACTCATGACCTGACTGTGGCGACCCGCAATGGGAAGGATTTCCAGCCTTTTGGCGTGCGTCTGGTCAATCCGTTTCAACATTAACCCGGCAACGAAATGCCTATGGCATTCGTTGCACGGCATTTGCGGCACATGTCCGCAAATGCCTTCGCTTCGCGGCCCCGGCCGTTCCGGCCGGGCATTAACGCAGCGATCTATCTGATTGCCGCGTTAATAGCAGGCTGGCCAGCACTCAGCCGGTAAAATGGCAGATTGTTTCCTGTCGACTCCAAACCATGCCCCGCCTGCCCGAAGAAATCGCCCGCCGCCGTACCTTCGCGATCATCTCGCACCCGGACGCGGGCAAGACCACGCTGACCGAGAAGTTCCTGCTGTTCGGCGGAGCGATCCAGCTGGCCGGCTCGGTCAAGTCGCGCAAGGCCTCGCGCCACGCGACCTCGGACTGGATGGAGATGGAAAAGGAGCGCGGCATTTCCATCACCTCCTCGGTGATGCAGTTTCCGTACAAGGACCGCGTGGTCAACCTGCTCGACACCCCAGGCCACGCCGACTTTTCCGAAGACACCTACCGCGTGCTGACCGCTGTCGACTCAGCGCTCATGGTGATCGACTGCGCCAAGGGCGTGGAGGAGCGCACAATCAAGCTGATGGAGGTCTGCCGCCTGCGCACCACGCCGATCTTCACCTTCATCAACAAGCTCGACCGCGAGGGCCGCGAGCCGATTGAACTGCTTGACGAAGTTGAAGACGTGCTCGGAATCGAGTGTGCGCCGGTGACCTGGCCGGTGGGCATGGGGCGGCGGCTCAAAGGGATTTACCACCTGCTCAAAGACGAGATCCACCTGTACGAGGCGGGCAAGAACTACATGCGCCAGGAGCCGCGCATCATTGCGGGCCTGAACAGCGCAGAGGCCGACGAAGTGCTCGGGCCCATGGCGGCCGAGCTGAGGGACGAGATCGAGCTGGTCAAGGGCGCCAGCCACGACTTCGACCTGACGCGCTATCTGGCCGGTGAGCAGACCCCGGTGTTCTTCGGCTCGGCGCTGAACAACTTCGGCGTCATCCCGCTGCTGGACGAGTTCGTCGAGCACGCCCCGGCGCCGCAGCCGCGCGCCACTCTGGGGCGAGCGGTGCGCCCGGAAGAGGACAAGCTGACCGGCTTCGTGTTCAAGGTCCAGGCCAACATGGACCCGGCCCACCGCGACCGCATGGCCTTCATGCGCGTGTGTTCCGGCGTGTTCGAGAAGGGCATGAAGCTGCACCACGTGCGCGCCGGCAAGGAGCAGCGCACCCACGGCGCCCTGACCTTCATGGCCGATGAGCGCGCTGCCGCCGAGCTGGCCTACCCGGGCGACATTGTCGGTCTGCACAATCACGGCACGATCGGCATTGGTGACACCTTCACCGAGGGCGAGGCCCTGCAGTTTGCCGGCATCCCCAGCTTTGCGCCCGAGCTGTTCCGGCGCGTGCAGTTAAGAGACCCGCTCAAACTCAAAGCCCTGACCAAGGGCCTGACCCAGCTGTCGGAAGAGGGCGCGACCCAGTTCTTCAAGCCGCTGATCGGCAACGACCTGGTCCTCGGCGCGGTCGGCCTGCTGCAGTTCGACGTCGTCGCCTACCGGTTGAAGTCCGAGTACAACGTCGAGGCGCGTTTCGAGGCGGTCAACGTGGCGACCTGCCGCTGGGTGTCCTGCGACGACGAGCGCGCGCTGGAAAAATTCCGCAACAAGAACGAACAGCACCTGGCCGAGGACGGCGGCGGCCAGCTGGTCTACCTGGCCCCGACCCGCGTCAACCTGCAACTGGCCCAGGAGCGCCACCCGGAGATCACCTTCCGCGCCACGCGCGAGGTCAGCGTGTACGTGACGGTCGAGCAAGCGGCTTGATGCCAGCCCGGGAGCCTGCCTGGGTGCTTTTGGCGTGAGTTCTTGTTTTGTACTTCTGAGGGCAATACACTAAAGCCATGAGCACTGCTGCCCGCAAAAGCACCGAAGCCAAATCGGTCAATCTCATGGTCCGCCTCGATGCGGCCGGCAAGAAAACCATCGAGCGGGCCGCTGCCCAACGGCGGCTGACCACCAGCGACTACGTTCGCACCGTATTGGTGCCCCAGGCCGACCGGGAACTGCGCGCAGCCGAGAGCAATACCATTGCCCTGTCGCCAGCCGAGCAGATCGCCTTCTGGCAGGCGCTCAATGCGCCCACGAGGCTGACTTCCGAACAGAAGGAACTAGGCAGCCTGATGCGAGGCGAGACATGACCGATGGCTGTCGTTTTTCCTGACGGCTACCGCCTCGCAGCACTGGGCAAGGACCATCCTCGACGTGATTTCCGCAGCGGCGTAGCCGAGGTTGACGACTGGTTGGCCACAAAGGCCCTGCAACACCAGAAGAAGCGGCTCTCGACCACCAAGGTGCTCCTGGACGGGGCCGGGGAGATTGCCGGTTTCTACACCCTCGCCACGGGGCAGGTCGACTTCGGCGATCTCCCGGCGGAAGTGATCCGCAAACTGCCCCGCCGAGCCCTCCCGGTCGCGATCCTGGCATGGCTCGGAGTCGGCCGCGATCGGCAGGGCAGCGGTCTGGGCAAGCGCCTCTTTGCCCAGGCACTGGCCGACTGCCACCATGCCGGGGAGGTATTCGCCTTCGTGGCGGTCATCCTCGACTGCCTCAACGAACAAGCCAAAGCGTTCTACCAGCACTGGGGCTTCCAGGAACTCCCCGGCAATCCCTATCGCTTGTTCATCTCACCGGCCCAGTTGACCGCCATGATGACGGCAGACAAAGATTGAGATTGCCTGACCGCGGTGGGACTGGCCCCGACCCGCGTGAACCTGCAGCTGGCCCAGGAGCGTGACCCGGAGATCACCTTCCGCGCCACGCGCGGGGTCAGCGTGTACGTGACGGTCGAGCAGGCGGCCTGAGCCTGGGCCGCAACGGACGGACTTTTCCGATCCACCAGCGCTGGACATTGCGGAGGTCTGCATCGCCTTGGGGCACAATGCCCCGGTGAATTCCGCAGCTTGTTCAATCCGACTGGCGTGTCAGACCTTATGACAACGGCCGCCAATCCCGGGCTGTTTCCCGACCGCCACCGGCGTCGCCAGCTGTTCGCCATCGCCCTGCCGGTGATCGGCGGGATGACCTCGCAGAATATTCTCAACCTGGTCGACATCGGCATGGTCGGGCGGCTGGGCGATACCGCGCTGGCCGCCACGGGTTTGGGCAGCTTCGCCAACTGGCTGTCCATGGCCTTCATCCTGGGTCTTTCGACCGGCGTGCAGGCCATTGCCGCCAGGCGGCTGGGGCAGGGCGCGCGCGGCGAACTGGCCTTGCCGCTCAACGGCGGTCTGATGCTCGCGCTCTTGCTGGGCACGCCGCTGGCCGCGGCCCTGATTCTGCTCGCGCCCGAGATCATGGCCCTGTTGAACCCGGACCCGGACGTGGTCGCCGAAGCCGGTCCCTATCTGCAGGTGCGCCTGCTCGCCCTGGTCGCGGTGGGCATGAACTTTTCCTTCCGCGGCTACTGGTCGGCGGTGCACATGACCCGCCTGTACCTGGTCACCTTGCTGATCATGCACGCGGTCAACGTGTTCCTGAACTGGGTGTTCATCTTCGGCAACCTGGGCGCCCCGGCCCTGGGCGTGATGGGTGCCGGCCTGGCGACGACCCTGTCGATCTACCTCGGGCTGATGATCTACGTGTATTTCGGCCTGAAGTATGCGCGCGAGGAAGGCTTCCTTCGCTCGCTGCCGTCGCTGGCCATGCTCAGGAGCCAGCTCAAGGTTTCGCTGCCGGCCAGCCTGCAGCAGTTCTTCTTCGCCGCCGGCATGTTGACCCTGCTGATCATCATCGGCCGCATCGGCACGCAGGAACTGGCCGCGGTCAACGTGCTGATGACCCTGGGGCTGGTGATCATTCTGCCGGCCATCGGCTTCGGCCTGGCCACGGCTACGCTGGTCGGCAACGCGCTGGGCCGCGAGGATCCGGCCGATGCCAAGCTCTGGGGCTGGAACGCGGCGCTGTTCACCGGGCTTGTGGGCCTGGGCCTGGGCGTGGCGGTGATGCTGTTCGGCCGGCCGCTGCTGGGCGTGTTCCTGGTCGATCCGGACACGGTCGCCCTGGCCTGGCCGGCGCTGATGATCTCGGCGGCCATCATCGGCATCGACGCGGCCGGCATGGTGCTGCTCAACGCCTTGCTGGGTGCCGGCGATACCGGCCGGGTGATGCGGATTTCCATCATCGCCCAATGGGGGCTTTTCCTGCCGCTGGCCGCCCTGGTCGGTCCGGTGCTGGGCGGCGGACTGCTCGCCGTGTGGGCGCTGCAGGCCGTCTACCGCGGCGGCCAGGCGCTATGGTTTGCCCGTGTCTGGCGCCAGGGAAAGTGGCAGTCCATCAAGCTGTAAAGAAAGGCGCGGCCCAGTGGACCGCGCCTTGCCCCGCAGCCCCGTGAAACTGCTAGAAGCGAATCGCGTCGCGGGTGCGTTCGCGGCGGGTGTCCTCGCGTTGCTGGTACTTGGCCCGGCAGGCCGAAGTCTGCAGCACCATTTCGCACTCCAGGTAGTCGGTGATCTCGATCAGTGCGGCGCGGATGGCCTCGCCGGCCGGGGTATCGCTGGCGTGGGCGAGGTTGCCGCCGAAGCGGCCGGTCTGGGCGCGCAGTGAGACGCCGCCGTCCTGGGTGCGGCCCTCGACCGTGCGCACATGGGCAATCTCGCCCGTCGTGGCGTTGATGACCCGAATGTCGACAGCGATGTAGGCCTCGGTGCGCTGGCCGCCGACGCCGATGTTGGTGCTGCGCCCGCCGATGTTGATGCCGCGCATGTTGACCCCTCCTCCGGTGCGCCGCGTGTTTTCGCTGTAGTCGGTCACCGTGCCGGTGACGATGTAGCCGGCGCCGGTCAGCTGGCCGATCTCGGCAGCGGTGTCGGGCCGCACGCGCCCGGAAGCGCCCAGGTCCTGCTCGCGCAAAACGTGGTCGAGCTGCGAACGCTCCACCACGGTGAAGGCGTTGATGGCGGCGAGTTCGTTGGCCAGCATGCCGGACAGCTCGCGTCCCACGCCGGCCCGCCACCAGACAGCACCCGTGGCATCGTTGGTGAACTCGGCGACTGCCAGCACGGGCCGGTCGGCGAGCACGGCGCCACTGCCGAGCAACAGCAGTGCGGCACAAAACGATTGCTTGATCATGGTCTTGGCTCCTCAGGTCATGACTAGTGACAGCAGGGCGACAGCCGGATCGGCTTCGCTGCTTGCTCAGAGTCTAGTACGAAAGCCACGCCCAAAACACGCCATGGGCTGACTATCCGGGGAGATCGCAGGACTCACGTGGTTGCCAAAACCCGGCGGCCGCGCATGAACTGGCGGTACAGCAGCGGAATGACGAACAGGGTCAGCAGGGCCGACACGGTCAGGCCCCAGACCAGTGTCACCGCCACCGGCCCCCACAGCAGCGAGCGGCCGCCCAGGCCGATGGCCAGCGACAGCAGACCGGCGATGGTGGTGGCGGTGGTCATGAGGATGGGAATGACGCGCCGGCGGGCGGCATAGATGGTCGCGTGCAGCGGCCGCATGCCGGCGGCCAGACGCTGGTTGGCCGCGTCGATCAGCACGATGGCGGCGTTGACGGCGATACCGGCCAGGGCGATGATCCCGTACATGGTGTACAGGCTCAAGGGGTTGTTCGAGATCACCAGCCCGAACACCACGCCGGTGAAGGCCATGGGCACGGTGATCAGGATCAGGAAGGGCTGGAAGTAGCTCTTGAACTGGGTGGCAAGGATCAGGTAGATCAGGCCGATGCCGAGCAGGAACAGCACGGCCATGGCCTCCAGCG
>SKKM01000040.1 GCA_007121485.1 Wenzhouxiangella sp.
CCCAGATCACCTTGATCACGTTCCAGCCCGCGCCGCGGAACACGCCTTCGAGTTCCTGGATGATCTTGCCGTTGCCCCGGACCGGGCCGTCCAGGCGCTGCAGGTTGCAGTTGACCACGAAAATCAGGTTGTCGAGCTTTTCGCGCCCGGCCAGGGAGATCGCGCCCAGGGACTCGGGCTCGTCGGTTTCGCCATCGCCCAGGAAGCACCAGACCTTGCGCCTGGCCGCCTCGACCATTTCGCGGTTGTGCAGGTACTTCAGGAACCGGGCCTGGTAGATGGCCATGATCGGCCCCAGTCCCATGGACACGGTCGGCAGTTGCCAGAAGTCCGGCATCAGCCAGGGGTGCGGGTAGGAACTCAAGCCCTCGCCGTCGACTTCCTGGCGGAAGCGATCCAGCCGGGCCTCGTCCAGCCGGCCCTCGAGAAACGCGCGGGCGTAGATGCCCGGCGAGGAATGGCCCTGGATGTAGAGCAGGTCCGATCCGTCCTCGTGATCCGGACCCTTGAAGAAGTGGTTGAAGCCGACGTCGTAGAGCGTGGCGGCCGAGGCGAAGCTGGAGATGTGTCCGCCCAGATCGCCGCCGCGGCGGCCGGCGCGCACCACCATGGCCATGGCGTTCCAGCGGATCAGGGCCTTGATGCGCCGCTCAAGCGCGCGGTCGCCCGGCATGCTGGGCTGGCGCGCCTCGGAGATGGTATTGACGTAAGCCGTGGTCAGGTCGAACGGCAGGTGGGCACCGGACCGCCGGGCCAGCTCCACCATGCGCTGCAGCAGATAATGCGCGCGTTCCGGCCCCTCGCGGTCCATGACCGCCGTCAGGGCTTCCAGCCACTCGCGCGTTTCCTCGGCATCCACGTCGTCGGGATGCAGCCAGTGATCGACCATCGCTTCTACCCGTTTGAACTGTTTTTGTCGGGGCCGAGTCGGCCCGTTTGACGGAACCGCGCGGCCTGATTGTCCCGCCATTGTAGTGATTTGGCGTCGCGCGGGTCGAGGCGCTTCGGAGACCGGCCGCGAGCAGGGCTACAGTTCCAGCGGATCCATGTCCAGATGCCAGCGCACGCGGCGCGCTTCCGGCAGGCCGTGCAGCTGCTCCACCCAGTCCGGAAGCACCTGGAGCAGGCGCGGCCGCTCGCGCGCCTGCAGCCAGAGCTGGAAGCGCGAATAGCCGCCGCGTCGCGCCAGGATGGCCGGCACCGGCCCCTGCACGCTCAATCCTGCGGCCGGCAGGCAGCGCGCCGCTGACTCGAGAAAGGCGCACGCCTGGCGCGCATCGTGGGCCTCGGCCCGCAACAGCGCCAGCGCGATCGCGGGCGGCAGCTGCGCGGCATGGCGCTCTTCCAGCAGCCGGCGGGCGAAGCCCAGGTAGTCGGAGCGGCACAGTTCGGCCAGCAGGGGATGCTCGGGCTGCCGGCTCTGGAGAATGAACTCGCCGGGCCGCTCGCCGCGACCGGCGCGGCCGGCGACCTGGCAGACGGCCTGCCCCAGTCTCTCCGGGGCGCGGAAATCGGCACTGAACAGGGCCTGGTCGACGTCGAGCACGGCGGCCAGGGTGACGGCCGGCAGGTGGTGGCCCTTGGCCAGCATCTGCGTGCCGACCAGGATGCAGGGCTGGCCGCGCCGGATCTCGGTCAGCAGCCGGCCGAACTGGTCGCGGCGGCGCATGCTGTCGCGGTCGACCCGCCACACCGGCACGTCGGGAAAGCGCGCCTGCAACTGCTGCTCCAGGCGTTCGGTGCCGGCGCCCAGGGCGTGCAGCTCGGGCTCGCCGCAGTCCGGGCAGCGCGGCGGCACGCGGCTTGCCGCACCGCAGTGATGACATTGCAGGCGTCCGGCCGACTGGTGCACCGTCATGTGCGCGTCGCAACGCTGGCAGTCGGCAGACCAGCCGCAGGCCGGACAGATCAGTACCGGGGCATACCCGCGCCGGTTGCGGTAGATCAGGGCCTGGCCACCCTCACCGAGGTGGCGCTCGATGGCGCCGAGCAAGGCCGGATGCAGACTGCCGCGCTGCCCGCGCAGATCCAGTACCGACCAGCGCGGCGGCGCGGCGCTGCCGGCCCGACGGGTGATGGACAGCAGCTGGTAGCGCTCGCCTGCCGCGTTGTTCAGACTCTCCAGGCTGGGCGTTGCCGAGCCGAGGACGATGGGAATGCCGAGCAGGTGAGCGCGCATCACGGCCAGGTCGCGGCCGTGATAGCGTGCGCCGTCCTGCTGCTTGAACGATGCGTCGTGCTCTTCGTCGACCACGATCAGGCCCGGCCGCCTGAGCGGCAGGAAAACGGCCGAACGCGTGCCGACGATGACCCGCGCCTGGCCGCTGGCGGCGGCCTGCCAGCAGGCCAGCCGCTCGCCCTCGCTCAGGTCGGAGTGGTAGACGGCGGCAGTCAGCCCCAGGCGCGCTTCGATGCGCCGAATCAGCTGCGGCGTGAGACCAATCTCCGGCACCAGGATCAGAACCTGGCGGCCACGCCGCAGCAGTCTCCGGGCCGCCTGCAGGTAGACCTCGGTCTTGCCGCTGCCGGTAATGCCGGCAAGCAGAAAGGCGCGGTAGCGGTGGCGGCTGGCCAGGATGCGGGCCAATGCGGCGCGCTGCTCGATATTGAGCTCGGGCCCCGGTTGCGGGGTGCTGGCGGCACCGGCGCTGGCCGATGCGATCCACCCTTTTTCCATCAGCGCGCGCAGGACGGCCGCGCTGGCGCCGCGCTCCAGCAGTTCTTCGCGCGCCATCGGTCCCGCCTGCAGCCAGTCCAGCACTTCGGCCTGGCGCCTGGCCCGGCCGGCATCGGCGGCCCGGCCCGCGGCCGTGATGGCGACCCGGTCGGGTGGCCCGAGACGAAATGGCTTGACCCGTCTCAGGGCCTGGGGCACCAGCAGGTTGACCGACTCGCCCGGCGCAAAGGCGTAGTAGCGGCGGGCGCGTTCCAGCAGCTCGAGCAACTCGGGATCGACCAGCCCGGCATCCAGCACCTGTTCGATGCGCTTCAGGCCATGGTTCAGGCTATTGGGCTCGGCGGCCTCGCCATGCCCCAGCACCAGGCCGACCAGGCGCCTGGGCCCGAACGGCACCAGCACCCGGCTGCCCGCCGGCGGCATGTCGCCGCGCGCCGGGGCCAGGTAGTCGAACAACTGTGGCAGGGGAACGGGTACGGCGACGCGCGCGGTGGCGACCACGTCCGCACCCGGTCGCGGGCGGGCCGCGCTTACAGCTCGGCCCGCAGCTTCAACTCGGTCCGGTGCGCCAGGCGATGGCCTTCACGGTCGAACTCGATCAGGTCGGACAGGATCCGCGCCGATTCGGTCAGGAACAGGTCGTGATCGCTGGCGCCCTCGTCCTCGTCGTCTTCAAGACTCAGATCCGGGCCGTTGATGACATCGTGCATCGGGCGACTGCGCGAAAAGCGCTCCTGGCGACGGCTCTCGCTCTCTTCCATCTCGGCCCGCCGCACCGCTTCGTTCAGGGACACCGAGGTGCGGCCCTGCACCGACTCCCATTCGGCGATCTCTTCGAGCAGATCCTGCAGTTCCGGGTCGGTCTCGAGCCGGGACAGATGGCGCTCGCGGGCCAGATCGATCAGCCCGGACAGGTCCGCCATGGGACGGAAGTCGGCCGGCTCGATCTCGCCCCAGGGCAGGGCGAATTCCAGCGCGCTCTCGCCGAAGTCCGCCGGGTCGCCCGGTGTCGGCAGCACGATGTCGGGCACCACGCCCTTGGCCTGGGTCGAGCCGCCGGCGACGCGGTAGAACTGCGCCATGGTCAGCTTGATCTGGCCCAGCCGCGCATCCTGGCTGCGCGACAGGTCATCCAGGTCGATGAGGCTCTGCACCGTGCCCTTGCCGAAGGTCGGCTCGCCGAGAATCACCCCGCGGCCGTAGTCCTGGATGGCGCCGGCGAAGATCTCGGAAGCCGAGGCGCTGCGCCGGTCGACCAGCACCGCCAGCGGGCCTTCCCAGGCCATGCCGGGCTCGCGATCCTGCTCCAGTGACACTCGCCCGCGCGAATCGCGCACCTGGACCACCGGGCCTTCGTCGATGAACAGGCCGGTCATGGTGGTGGCCTCGACCAGGGCGCCGCCGCCGTTGCCGCGCAGGTCGATGACCAGCCCGTCGATGTCCTGTTCCTTGAGTTCGTTGATCAGGCGCCGCACGTCGCGGGTCGAAGAACGATAGTTGGGCTCGTTGCGGGCCCGGCCCTGGAAATCGACGTAGAACACCGGCACGCGGATGATGCCGATGCGGCGCAGCCCGTCGCCGTTGGGCACTTCGATCAGATCGCTCTGGGCGGCCTGCTCTTCCAGCCGGACCTGGTTGCGCACGATGTCGATGATCTTCGACGGGCCCGACAAGGCACTGTCGGCCGGGAGCACTTCCAGGCGCACCACGGTGTCGCGCTCGCCGCGGATCAGCGAGACCACGTCATCCAGGCGCCAGCCGACCACGTCGACCATTTCCTCGTCGCCCTGGGCCACACCGATGATGCGGTCGCCCGGCTGCAGGCGCCCGTCCATGTCGGCCGGCCCACCGGTCACGATTTCCATGACGGTGGTGTACTCGGTCTCGCGTTGCAGCATGGCGCCGATGCCGTCCAGCGACAGGCGCATGGAAATCTCGAAGTTGTCGACGCTGCGCGGCGACATGAAGGCCGAATGCGGCTCGATCGAGCGCGTATAGGCGTTCATGAAGAACTGGAACACGTCCTCGCTGTTGAACTCGGCGATGCGCCGGCCCAGGTTGCGGTAGCGGTCGTTGAGCGTGTTGACGATGGCCTCGTCCTCCTGGCCGGCCAGGCGCAGTCGCAGCCAGTCGTTCTTGACCCGCTGCCGCCAGATTTCGTCCAGTTCCGCGCGGTCGGCCGCCCACGGCGCTTCGGTGCGATCGAAGCGGTACTCCTCGTCGAGGGTGAAATCGAAGCCGTGCTCGAGCAGGCTGCGCGCATGCTCCACGCGCTGGGCGACGCGGCGCTGGTACAGCTCGAACATGACGAAGGCGGGCTCGAGGTCGGCCGTCTTCAGGGCATCGGCCAGGTAGGGCCGGTAGCGCTCCAGATCGGCGATGTCCGCGGCGGTGAAGTAGACCCGGTTGGGGTCAAGCAGCCGCAGGTACTGATCGAAGATGCGGCTGGACATGTCCTGGTCCAGGTCGATGCGGTGGTAGTGGTAGCCGCTGATGAAGCGCGTCGCCAGGCGGCTGGCGAAACGATGCTCCGGGCGCGGCTCCAGGCGCAGTTCGCTGCTCGGCTGCTCGACCACGGTGGCCGATCCCGGCATCAGGAACAGCGCTGCCGGAACCAGCAGCATGGCGGCGAACAGCACGCTCAAAAGTCGACGGGAATTCTTGTTCATGGGCACTATGACCGATGGATCAGGCTGAAGTTTGCATTCCGGCGTAGACGCCGGTCGGCGCTTCTGGTTCATGAGGACTCGCTCTCAGGTCCTGGAGCGTAGCGCAGGTTGCGGCAAAACGCCGTCACGAGCGCGCTTGCGGCCGCGGCAAAGCCGGCTTTGGGGACATGGTCGACCAGTCGCGTCATGGCGAGGCCAGCATAGCCGCAAGGATTGATCAGGGCAAATGGCGCCAGATCGACGTCGATGTTGAACGCCAGCCCGTGGTAGCTGCAGCCGCGCCGGACCTTCAGCCCGATGGAGGCGATCTTGGCGTTGTCGACGTAGACCCCGGGCATGCTCTCGCGCCGCGCAGCGGCCACGCCCAGGTCGGCCAAAAGATCGATCACGCACTGCTCGAGCCGATCGACCAGGCAGCGCACGCCCAGGCGACGCCGCTCCAGGTCGAGCAAGGGATAGATGACGATCTGACCGGGGCCGTGGTAGGTCACCTGCCCGCCCCGGTCGCTTTGCACCAGCGGAATGTCAGAGTGCTGCAGGACATGCTCGGGGCGGCCGGCCAGTCCCTGGGTGAAGACCGGGTCGTGCTCGACCAGCCACAGCTCGTCCACCGTCTCGGCGTCGCGTGCATCGGTGAACTGGCGCATCGCGGCGAATACCGACTCGTAGCCGCACCGTCCCAGCTGTCTGACACGCAGGGGCAAGGCTTCAATCTCCACGACGGCAGCGGCGGCGCTCACAGCATCATCTTGACGACTTTCAGATCGCGCAGGGCATGATACAGGGCTTCCAGCTGATCCCTCGATTCCACCTGGACGGTGATGGTGATGCTTTCAAAGCGCCCGTTGCGGCTGGAGCGGTAGCGCACGTCGCTCGTGGGGCAGAACTCGGCGTGGGCGGCGGCGACGGCAAGCACCTGGTCGCGCGCCGCCGGCGCGCGCTCCACCATCACCTTGACCGGGTAGGCGCAGGGGAATTCCAGTCCTTGGGCCTGATTTTCCATGCCTGGCCGGCTCAATCGGACCCGAACAGGCCGCCCAGCCACATCCGGATGCCGTCGGTGGTGCGGCCGATGAAACCGGCCTGCTCGACGTCGGCCAGCGCGACCAGCGGCCGGCTGCTGATCACCTCGCCGTCCATGCTGATCACCAGCTGACCCAGGCGATCTCCCGTCTCAATGGGCGCGACCAGGCGGTCGGCCAGCTCCATGCGCGCCTGCAGAGCGTCGTAGCGGCCGCGCTGCACGGTCACGAAGAAATCCTCGGCCAGGCCCAGCGGCAGTTCGCCGCCCTTGCCGCGCCAGACCCGCTCGCGGCTCAGTTCGGCGCCGCCGTCGTAGAGCTGGAAGGTCTCGAAGAAACGGAAGCCGTAGTTGAGCAGCGCCTGGCTGGCGGTCGCCCGCGCCTCCTCGTTGGCCGAGCCCATGACCACGCTGATCAGGCGCATGCCGTCGCGGCTGGCCGAGGTCACCAGGCAGTAGCCCGCGCTGCTGGTGTGGCCGGTCTTGAGACCATCGACCGACGGGTCGCGCCACAGCAGGCGGTTGCGATTGTGCTGGCGGATGTCGGCAAAGGTGAACTCGCGCTGCGAGTACCAGCGGTAGAACTCGGGAAACTCGCTGATGATCGCGCGCGCCAGGATGGCGATGTCGCGCGCGGTGGTGTACTGGTCCGGATCGGGCAGGCCGGTGGCGTTGGTGTAGTTGGTGCCGGTCATTCCCAGCGCCGCCGCCTGCTTGTTCATCAGGCTGGCGAACACCGCTTCGTCGCCGGCGATGTGCTCGGCGATCGCCACGCTGGCGTCGTTGCCGGACTGGATGATGATGCCCTGCAGCAGATCCTCCACCGTGACCCGGCGGCCCACCTCGACGAACATGCGCGAGCCGGGCGTGCGCCAGGCACGCTCCGAAATCAGCACTTCGTCTTCAAGGGTCAGGTTGCCGGCCGCGATTTCACGGAAGGCGACAAAGGAGGTCATCAGCTTGGTGATGCTGGCCGGTTCGACGCGGGCGTCGCTTTCGCGCTCGGCCAGGACCACGTCGCTGTGGAAATCGATCAGGATGAAGCTGGTCGCATTCACCGAGGGCGGAGCCGGAATCGGCACCTGGGCCTGGGCCAGCAGCGCCCAGGACATCAGCAAGCAGGTCAGCAGGGCGGCGCGGGCCGCGCAATTGAGATTTCGCATCATGGGGTTGAGGACGGCTAGGCGTTCAAGGATACACATATCGGGGCCGGTCGAAACCCAGGCTCACCACATCTTCGACCAGGCGCAGGGTCTGGCCGAGTTCGTGCAGAGGCCCGACCTGGACGCGCCAGATCAGCCCATTCTGGGTCTGCGCGCGCTCGGTGCGCACGGGTGCGACGCCGCCATGCCCGAGTTCACGGGCCATGCGCTCGGCGCGCTCGCGATCGGAGAAAGCGCCGACCTGCAGCAGGACCGGAAAGCGCGCCGGCCGCACCTGTTCGGTGATCGGATCATCGAAGGTGATCGCCCGCACCTCGACCGGACCGGTGCCGGCCTGCTCGATGCCGAGCTTGACCGCGGCCGCCCACGACAGATCGATGACGCGGTCGGGGTGGAAGGGCCCGCGGTCGTTGATGCGCACGATGATGCTGCGGCCGTTGTCAAGGTTGCGGACTTCGGCGAAGGTCGGCAGGGGCAGGGTGCGGTGCGCGGCGGTGAGCTGGAACATGTCGTAGGGCTCGCCCGACGAGGTCAGTCGGCCGTGGAACTTGGTGCCGTACCACGAGGCGATGCCGCGCGACACGTAGCCGTCGGCGCTGTGCTTGACGTAGTAGGTCTCGCCAAGAACCGTGTAGGGGCTGTGGTTGCCGTGCGAACTGCGCGGCTCGGGGCCGGGAACGATCGGCCGGATGCGGCTCACGTCCAGGGCCACGTCGGGCGGACCGTCGACGATGGTGCCGGGCGGCTTGGCCGGACCCGGCGCGGTCAGCGGTTCGGCGTCCCGGCCGGGCGTGGCGCAGCCGGCCAGCAGGCCGAGCAGGACGATCGCCGCGAGCCAGCGTCCCGGC
>SKKM01000153.1 GCA_007121485.1 Wenzhouxiangella sp.
AGGTAGGGGGCGGCACCCATCTGCCAGAACAGCCAGTTGAGGCACTCGGTGCGCTCAGCCCGGCCCTGGGGCAGAAAGGCACCGAACTTTTCGGCCAGGTAGAGCAGGATGGAACCGGACTCGAAGACCCGGATCGCTGGCTCGACGCTGCAATCCAGCAGGGCCGGGATCTTGGAGTTGGGGTTGATGTCGACGAAGCCCGAGCCGAACTGGTCGCCCTCGCCGATGCGGATCAGCCAGGCATCGTATTCGGCATCGGTATGGCCCAACGCCAACAACTCCTCAAAGAGGACCGTGACCTTGACCCCGTTGGGCGTGGCCAGCGAGTAGAGCTGGTGAGGATGGCGCCCGACCGGCAGGTCCTTGTCGTGGGTGGCCCCGGCCACGGGCCGGTTGATCTTGGCGAACTTGCCGCCGTTTTCCGCATCCTGGGTCCAGACTCTGGGCGGAGTGTAGTCAGATTCGCTCATCTTGATCCTTGATCCTTTTGCTCAGGTTTCGGCCGCGGCCTTGCGCGCCTCGTACTGCTGAGCCTCGACCACGGCGATCGCGGTCATGTTGACCACGCGGCGCACGCTGGCCGAGGGGGTGAGCACGTGGGCCGGCCGGCCCACGCCCATCAGGATGGGTTCGATGCTGACCGCGCGGCCCATCATCCGGGCCAGGTGGAAGGAAATATGGGCCGCGTCCTGGTCGGGCATGATCAGCAGGTTGGGCAGGCCCTTGAGACGCGAGTTGGGGAACACCCGCTCGCGCACTTCCGGGATCATGGCCACGTCGGCGGCCATTTCGCCTTCGACTTCGAGATCAGGCGCCAGCTCGCGCAGGCGCTCCAGCACCCGGCGCATCTTGGCCGCCTGCGGGTCGGGGTGTGAGCCGAAGGTCGAGTGCGACATCAGCGCCACCTTGGGCGTGATGCCGAACATGCGCACGCGCTCGGCTGCCATCAGGGTCAGCTCGGTCAGCTGCTCGATGCTGGGGTCCGGGTTGACGTGGGTGTCGCAGACGAACCAGGCACCGTTGTCGTTGGTGACCACCGAGAGCGCGCCCAGGGTCTTGCAGCCCGGCGCCATGCCGAGCACCTCGGTGACGTAGCGCAATTTTTTCTGGTAGCGGCCGACCACGCCGCAGATCATGGCGTCGGCCTCGTTGCGATGCACCATCAGCGCGGCGATCACCGTGGTGCGGGTGCGCACGATGGCCTTGGCCGAATCCGGTGTGACGCCGCGCCGCTCGGTGATGGCATGGAAGGTCTGCCAGTACTCCTTGAAGCGCGGATCCGACTCCGGGTTGACCAGTTCGAAATCCACACCCGGCCGAATGCGCAAACCCGCGCGCTCGATGCGCATGTCGACCACCGGGGGACGACCGATCAGGATGGGCGTGGCCAGACCCTCATCGACGATGGACTGCACCGCGCGCAGCACGGTTTCTTCCTCGCCCTCGGCGAAGACCACCCGCTTCGGCTCGCGGCGCGCGGCGTCGAACACCGGCTTCATCAGCAAACCCGTGCGGAACACGTACTGGCTCAGCTTCTCGCGGTACTCGTCCAGATCGATGCTGCGGGTGGCCGCACCGGAGTCCATGGCCGCCCTGGCCACGGCCGGGGCCAGATGAACCAGCAGGCGCGGGTCGAAAGGCTGCGGAATCAGGTAGTCGGGACCGAAGCGCGGCGCCTCGCCGCCGTAGGCCGCGGCCGAGACGTCCGAGGCCTCCATCTTGGCCAACTCGGCAATGGCCTGCACGCAGGCCATCTTCATCTCGTCGTTGATCGCCGTGGCGCCCACGTCCAGCGCGCCGCGGAAGATGTAGGGGAAGCACAGGACGTTGTTGACCTGGTTCGGGAAGTCGGAACGGCCGGTGGCGATCAGCGCGTCGGGCCGGGCCTCGCGGGCCAGGTCGGGCATGATCTCGGGGACCGGGTTGGCCAGTGCCAGGATGATCGGCCGGTCGGCCATGCGCTTGACCATGTCGACCGTGAGCACCCCCGGGGCGGACACGCCGAGGAAAACATCGGCCCCGTCGATGGCGTCGTTCAAGGTCCGCGCATCGGTGTCGACCGCGTACTGGGCCTTGCGCGGATCCATGTCGGAATCCCGGCCTTGATAGACCACGCCCTCGCGGTCGCACACGATCACGTGCTCGCGCTTCAGGCCCATGGTCACCAGCAGGTCGAGACAGGCCATGCCGGCAGCCCCCGCCCCCGAGGCGACCAGGCGGATGTCCTCGATCCGTTTGCCGGCCAGCTCCAGCCCGTTGAGCATGGCCGCCGCGGTGATGATGGCGGTGCCGTGCTGGTCGTCGTGAAAGACCGGGATGTTCATCCGCTCCTTCAGGCGCTCCTCGACGTGGAAGCACTCCGGGGCCTTGATGTCCTCGAGATTGACGCCGCCGAAGGTCGGCTCCAGGCTGGCGATGATGTCGATCAGCTTGTCCGGGTCGGGCTCGTTGATCTCGATGTCGAAGACGTCGATGCCGGCGAACTTCTTGAACAGCACACCCTTGCCTTCCATCACCGGCTTGGCCGCCAGCGGGCCGATGTTGCCCAGGCCCAGCACCGCGGTGCCGTTGGAGATCACCGCGACCAGGTTGCCCTTGGCGGTGAATTCGCGCACCGTGTCCGGATCGGCGTGAATGGCCTCCGAGGCCGCGGCCACGCCGGGTGAATAGGCCAGCGCGAGGTCCCGGGCCGTGGTCAGCGCCTTGGTCGGGGTGACCTGGATCTTGCCCGGCACCGGATGGCGGTGATAGTCGAGGGCCTGTTCCTTGAACTTTTCTCTGTCGGGCATGGTGGCGTGTCCGGTAGCGTGCGGTTGCAGCGCAAATAAAGAGGGGAACCGCGGATGAACGCAGATGAACGCGGATAAAGATCAGATACGGAATTGCGCGGCGTCGACGATCATGACCAGGCGGTGATGCCAGTCCTGGTCATTCAGTCCATCTGCGTTCATCCGCGTTCATCTGCGGTTTGCTTGTTTTCCGCCAGGCCGCGAAGGGCTCAAGCGTCTTCTTCTTCCTCGCTCCACTCGCCCAGCGCCGCCAGGCCGTTCATGCGCGCACGGTGCAGCAGCACTTTTTGGGCCTTTTCGCGGTTGCCCTTGGGATCGGCGGCCCAGGTCTTGAGGCACCCGGCCTGCAGGGCGCGGCCGTAGGAGAAACTCAAGGGCCAGGGCATGTCGCCCATCTTGTTCATGGCGTCCAGGTGCGCGGTGGCTTCGACATCGCCCTGGCCGCCGGACAGGAAGACGACGCCGGCGGTGGCGGCGGGAACGGCGTTGAGCAGGCAGTCCACCGTGGCCTCGGCCACGTCCTCGACGCCGGCACGATCACTGGCTTCGCTGCCCGAGATCACCATCGAGGCCTTCAGCACCGTGCCCTCGAGCATGACGTTCTGGTCGTAGAGCTGGGCGAACAAGGCCTTCAACGTGGCCTCGGTGACATCGAAGGACGTATCCAGATCGTGATTGCCGTCCATCAGCACTTCCGGCTCGACAATGGGCACGATGCCGGCCTCCTGGCACAGGGCGGCGTAGCGCGCCAGGGCGTGGGCGTTGGCGTCGATGCAGGCGCGCGAGGGAATGTCCTCACCGATGGTGATCACCGCCCGCCACTTGGCGAACTTGGCCCCCAGCTTCGCGTATTCGGCCAGCCGCTCGCGCAGCCCGTCCAGGCCCTCGGTGACCTTCTCGCCCTCGAACCCGGCCAGCGGCTTGGCGCCGGCGTCGACCTTGATGCCGGGCAGGATGCCGGCCTGCTCCATGAGCTTGACCAGCGGGGTGCCGTCCGGGAGTGACTGGCGAATGGTCTCGTCAAACAGGATCGCGCCGGAGATGTGCTCACCCAGTCCGGGTGCGGTCAGCATCATGGAGCGATAGTCGAGCCGGTTGGCTTCGATGTTTTCCACGTTGACGCTGTCGAAGCGCTTCTTGATGGTGCCGCTGGACTCGTCGATGGCCAGGATGCCCTTGCCGGGGGCGACGAGTGCCTGCGCGATTTCTACCAGCTGTTCGTAATGGTCGCTCATGATGGCTCCGCTTGGGTTCGGTGGGTCGATCCCTTATTGTATCCAGCCCTCACTACAAGTTCATAACCGCCGACGACCGGGCCGCATCGCCGCCGCGCTCATCTCCTCCAGAATCCGTTCCAGCCGCAGGCTGGCCTGTTCCAGTTCGCCCCAGCGCACGAGCGCGGCATGCCGGTCGCCCTGCCGCCGCGTGCCGACGAGGTCCTCGGCCAGCTGGTGCACCCTCTCGTAGGCGCTCGCCAGTTCGCGCCGCATGGCCGGCTCACCCCAGGTCTCAAGACCGGCTTCAAGGCGCCGGTAGGAGCGCAAGCGGGACGAACCGCTGGGCGACGGGGCTGCATCCGGATCATTGAGATGCGCGTGCAGCGCCAGCCGCCAGCCGCGATGCTCCGCCAGCCCGTAGAGAATTTCGCGTGCCTCCCCGTAGACCGGGGTCACCTGCAGCCACTCGTCCGGTAGCGACCAGGCCTTGAGCCACTGCAGCAGGCCGGAAGGCGGCATGGGACGCGCGATCGCGTAGCCCTGGGCAAACTCGCATCCCAGCTGGCGCAGCATGCGGCCATGTTCGATGCTCTCCACACCTTCCGCCACTGCCTGAAGGTCGAAGGCACGAGCCAGGTTCAGTACCCCTTCCACGATGGTCAGGTCCTCAGGGTCGTGCAGCATGTCGCGCACGAATCCCCGATCCAGCTTCAGGCCATGAACCGGCAGGCGCTTGAGGTAGGCCAGCGACGAGTAGCCGGTACCGAAATCGTCCAGCGAGACACGCACTCCCAGCGCGGAGCAGGCATCGACCACCCGGCAGACCTGTTCCAGGTTTTCCAGCGCACTGCTTTCCACCACCTCGAGCTGCAGTTGGCTGGGAGCCACGTTCGGCCAGGCCGCCAGGAAGCGGGCCAGTTCCTCGGCGAACCCCGAATGCTGCAGGTGGCCGCCGGCGATGTTCACGCTGACCGTCGTCTTGAGTCCCTTGCGTTGCCAGTAGTCGATCTGCTGCAGGGCGTTGCGCAGCACCCAGCGCCCGATCCGCATCTCCAGTTCATGCCGATCGATCATGGGCAGGAATTCGCCCGGCGCCAGCAAGCCCTTTTCCGGATGCTGCCAACGGATCAGCGCTTCAAGCCCCTCGAGCGCGCCGGTCCTCAGGTTGACGCAGGGCTGGTAATACAGCCTGAGTTCGGACCGGTCGATCGCCTGCTGCAGGCGCTCGATATGCTGATTGCGGCCACGCAAGTCGACGTGCTGATCCAGGTCGAACACCCGGTAGCGCCCCTTGCCGGCCAGCTTGGCCTCGTACATGGCCTGGTCGGCCTGGCGCAGCAGTTGATCGGCATCGATGTCTTCGGACTGGGGATACAGGCTGACGCCGATGCTGGCCGATACCTGCAGGACCTGGTCATCGACGACTTCGGGCTGAGCCAGGACGTGCAGCAGACGCTCCAGCAGGGGAGCAAAGGACACCGAATCGCTGAGGCCGCTCAGCACCACGGCAAACTCGTCGCCGCCCAGGCGGGCGACCGTGTCGGTATCGCGGACCACCGCCTGCATGCGTTGGCCCAGCCGCACCAGCAGCCGGTCGCCCACTTCGTGCCCATGGTTGTCGTTGACCGCCTTGAAGCCATCGAGATCGATGAAGGCCAGCGCCAGGCGCGTGCCGGAACGATTCGCGCGCGCCATGGCCAGGGCCAGCCGATCGGCCAGCAGTACGCGGTTGGCCAGCCCGGTCAAGGCGTCAAAGTGCGCGCTGCGCTTGAGCTGGCCCTCCTGGGCCTTCTGGCGCGTGATGTCCTCGAACAGGGTGACCGAACCGGCCTCATCCTGCAGCGGCACGCTGGTCAGCGCCACCTCCAGCACCGAGCCGTCCTTGCATCGAAAGCGCTGCTCGCCCACATAGCGTTCGCCGCGCGCGGTGGCGGCCAGGACGGCTTCGGCTCCGGCGTGCTCACCCTCCCCCGCACCGTGAAAAACCTCGGCTGCCTTGCGGCCGACCAACTCGCCCTCCGAGTAACCCAGCAGACTGCAGGCGCGGGGATTGACCTCGGTGATGACGCCCCTGCCATCCAGGACGTAAAGTCCCTGGCCCAGCGACCGGGTGATCAGGCCCAGGCGCCGCCGCTCGCCGGCGTTCCCGGCGATCAGGCGCAGCAGCCAGTGACTGACCAGGCCCAGCATCAGGATCACGGCGAACGAGACGCCGGCATTGAGTCGATAACCGGCATCGAGCTTGGCCAGCGCCGGCTCCGGCACATAGGTCATCAGCAGACCGACGCTGCGGTCGGCCGAATCGAGCAGCGGCGTCTGCAGCACGGCAAAATCGTGCCCGCCGCGACTGAGGCGAAACGCATCACGGATCCCCGACTCGACGCGCTCCCTGAGCCCGGCAGTCGTCGCCAGTGCGGCTGACGGCGGATTGAAAGTAGCCGCCCCGGCCGGGGGCGTGGGCGATGCGCCCGGTCCGAGCATGAAGCGCGGGGAGCCCGCCCAGGTCGCAAACAGCCCCTGTTCCGCCTCGCCCATCGCCGAGCGCACATGATCGCGACTCACGACCACCTCCAGGTATCGATCGGTCCACATCGCCTCCAGATCCGCCACCAGCCGACGGTAATGGACGCTCAACTCGACGCTGGCCAGGTACTGGTCATGCTCGTCGACGATCGGAAAGACATTGCGATAGGCAAACGCCGTGCGGCCCACCTCAAAGCCGGAAACCGGCTGGCGCTGCTGCCGCACCATGGGCAGCGAGGCCCGCGTGTCCGGGGCATCCTCCAGCAGTTCCGGCGCATGCAGACGCAGCAGGCTGCTGCCGTCCGGCAGATGGAACTGCAGGAAATCCACCCCGCGGTCGCGCAACTGTTCCGAGACGCCGGCGAGCCGCTGCTCGAGGGCGTGCCGGGCCGGCGCGCGCTGTTCGGGAGCCTGCGCCGCGCGCAGCACCGCCAGCACGTCGTCGTTCAGAACGTAGCGATCCAGGGAGTCCCTGACGTTGTTGCCCGTCTGGCGGCGGATCGCCTGCCAGCCGAGATCCTGCACGAAATGATGCCGTTCCAGCAACTCGCCGACCGCCGCTTCATGCTGGAGCTTCAGCCCCCAGCCGGCACCAGCAACCACCGCCAGCGTGACGCACCACAGCAACAGGTAGGCCAGCAGGCGCGGGCCGCGGCGCATGGTCGTGGTCACGAGCTTTGCCTCCGCGCGCCCGCGGCCGGTCGCATCCGCGCATGACGGCACGCCGGCACCGGCCAGCGGCACCTCGTTTGCCAGGCTATTGCACGGCATCCGATCACGCGAAACCCCTTTGCGCGCCCAAACAGACCCACTCAGCGGGACTGTCGACTCGGCAACGGCCCCGTACCCCGGCCCGGCTCGCTCGCGAGCGCCCCGTCCAGGACCCCTTGGAGGCCCGAGTATACGTCAAGCCGGTGCCGCGGCCCAAGTGCGGCCGAAGAGGGACCAGGCGTGGTCGTTGCGCCGCCGACGCGGCGCTGTGCTTCAAGGAACGGTGAGGATTTCCAGGGTGTTGGTGCCGCCGGGTATGCGCTGACTCTGCCCCAGCGTCATCAGGACCCGGTCGCCCGGGGCGATCAGGCCCGCCCGGCGCACGTGATCCAGGGCGCGGTCCGTCACATCGGCGGATGACTCCTCGTCCAGCGGCGGGAAAAACAGCGGGTGGACGTGCTGGAACAGGCGCATCCGCCTGAGCGCCGCGCGGTTCGGGCTCAGCGCGATGATCGGGGCCGGCGAACGCACCCGGCTCAACCATTGCGCGGTCGAGCCCGACTCGGTCAGGGTGATGATCGCCCTGACCGGCAGGTTGTTGGCCGTCATCATGGCGGCCATGGCGATGGCCTGGTCGGTGCGCTCGGCGCGCACGTTGAGCCGGCGCGCGGGCACATGGGCCTGGACATGACGTTCGGCGCCTTCGCAGATGCGGCTCATGGCCTCGACCACCCGCACCGGATGCTTGCCGATGGCGGTTTCGGCCGACAGCATGACCGCGTCGGTACCGTCGATGACCGCATTGGCCACATCCAGCACTTCGGCCCGGGTCGGGATCGGGCTTTCGATCATCGACTGCATCATCTGGGTCGCCGTGATCACGGCCCGATTGTGGTCCAGCGCGGCGGCGATGATGCGTTTCTGCAAGCCGGGCAGTTCGGCATCACCGACCTCCACGGCCAGATCACCGCGAGCCACCAGCACGGCGTCGGAGGCATCGACAATGCTGTCCAGGTTCTCGATCGCCTCGGTGCGCTCGATCTTGGCCACGATGCCGGCCTGGCCGCCGGCCTTGC
>SKKM01000138.1 GCA_007121485.1 Wenzhouxiangella sp.
CGAGGATGTAGGACACGCGTTCCAGCGTGTCGCGCCCGACGCGGGCCGGGGCCTGGCGCTTCCAGTCGTACCAGGATCGCTCGGAGATGCCCAGCACAGCGCACTGCTGCTCCCGGTCGAGTTGCCACTGCTCCAGGATGTTGAGTGCGGCGCTGATGGCCCCGCTCAGGTCATCCGGCAACTCTGGCCGGGCGACGGAGGGCGTGGAGACGCGGCGTGCAGTTTGTTTTGCTGATGACAACATGGTCCCAGACTACTGCAGTGATGCAAAATATGCAAGTTTGTGCGCGGCGCTGCAGGACGGGTCCACGGACGGGTCTGCGAATTCGCCGGCGTCCTGATCGCCGCTGGGCCGGCGCGAAGTCCAATCGCCGCGCGCGAATGGCCCGCCCGTCGCGGCTCAGTCCCGGGTGTCGGCCGCGAGCGCGAGATGCTGCTCGAAAAACCCGCGCAGGCGTTGCAGATACTCGGCCGGGACCTGCCCATAAAAGCCTTCCTGGCGGAACCAGAATTCAGCGGCCGGGTTGTGTGTCAAGGCGTCCTGCAGCCGCAGGGCGTGGGCGAAGGGAACGAAATGGTCGTGCTCCAGGTGAATGATCAGGACCGGCGTCTGCAGGTCTGCGACCGCATCCACCGGGGCCACCTGGCGGATGTCGATGCCCAGGAACAGCCAGCTCCAGACCCGCATGCCCAGGGCCAGGCCGTGCTGCAGGACGGGCACGCGAAAGACGTCCCTGGCCATGAGGTCGAGGCGGGAAAAGCTGGTGTCGGCCACGACGGCACCGATGCGATCGTCAAGCGCCGAGCCCATCAGCGCCACCGCGCCGCCCATGGAAAATCCCCACACGCCGATGTCCTGATGGCCGCGCTCGTCCAGCCAGTCCACGGCGGCTTTCAGGTCGCGGGTCTCGCGCGCGCCCAGGGTGGAATGCCGGCCTTCGCTGCGGCCCAGCGCACGGAAATCGAACAGCAGCAGGTTGGACTCCTGGGCCAGCGGTGCCGCGCCGCGCAGGACGCTGCCCTTGTCTTCGGGCCAGCCATGCAGCACGACGATGGTGGGCGCGTCGGCACGCGGGCCGTTGTCCGCTTGTTGCGGGATGAACCAGCCGTGCAGGCGGAGGCCGTCTTCGGTCTGCAGGTCGATGTCCTCGAAGGACAGCCCGAAATCACCCGGCGTGCGATCGGACACCAGCCTCGGCGGGTTCAGGTGGCTCCAGAACGCCAGCAGGGAGAACAGGCCGATGAACAGGCCTGCGGCAGCGAGTGATATCAGTGCTTTTCTGATCATTCTGGGTTGGGCCGACGGTTGCGAGCGCTTTGGCGTCTGGGCTATTCTCGCCCGGGCGGTTTTTGATGGTGGGTGGAATCATGCTGGTCAGAGCGACCCTTTTCTTCTTGCTGCTGGGCTTCATTCTCGCGGCGCGCGCGGACACGACGCCTGGCGAGGCTTTCTGTGCCGAGCCCGATGCCGATCCGACGCCGCTGCACCGCGGGCCGCCGGACTGGCCGCACGTGGCGATCCTGATGTGCCTGCAGGGTACGGTGGTGGTCGAGTTCACCGTGGATGCTCACGGCGCGATCAGGGACGCCAGCGTCTACGACGCCGATCAGCCGGGCATTTTTGAGCGGGCCGCCCTGGATGCGGTGCAGCAATGGGTCTACCGTCCCGGGTGTCAGGATGGCATGCCGGTGGACATGCAGCAGCGCACGGCGCTGGATTTTCTGCTCGAGGATGATTTTCGCCGGCAGTGCGCCGCCGGCGCGGAGCTGCTGACGGGAGAATCCCTGGAGCTGGCCGGTTCGCTCGGCCTGCTCTACTCCATGCTGGCCGAGTGGTTCATGCACCCCCACCAGGCGGGATTGCCGGACCAGATTCGGGCTGCAATGGTGGCCGGCTTTGACGGTGACCTCGGTCGGGTCGAGCGCTTCCATCACCGTGTGCTGGGTGAGCTGGTCGCCATGTTCGAGCAATGGCTTGCCGATCCGCGTCCAGACCTGATGCAGCTGTTTCAGATGACCCACACATCGGGCCGACCCGCTGAAGGGCTGCCTGATGGCGTGCTGAAAGAAGTGCGCTCCGCCCAGGCCGATTGGATCGATGCCAATCTCGACTACAAGGCGCGCACCATGGACTGGTTTGCTGATTTACAAGCCGAGGTGGATCTTGAGCCGGAACTGCTCGACGTGCTCGTGCGCCCGTTTCTCGGCGACGTGATGATGGAAACCGGCGAGCAGGGTAACAGTTGGTTGCAGGCGCAGGAACTGACTGATGCGGTGTTGGATCTGCTTGAGGACCCCGACGTGCACTGGACGCTGAGTGGGTTCGGTTTCGACTTTGAGGATCCCGAAGACGGCAAGCGCTTCCACAGCCTGATGGTGGAGTTTCTGACCCTGTATGAAAGCACCCATGCTGATTTCCGGCGCGCCATGGGCGGTTTCATGGATTACCAGTCGCGCGGGCTGGGTCGCGATGGGCGCTGAGATGATGAGATTGTCGCTGGCCGCTCTACTGGCCTTTTCGCTCGCGAGTTCGGTGCTGCTTGCGGCTGATGAGCCTGACGGCGACCGGCGCATTCAGCGCCAGGCCGATGTGGTTCGCTCGGTCGGGCTGGTGCGCTATTTCCATCCGCATGCGGCGACCGAAGTGGTCGACTGGAACAGCGTGCTGCTGCAGGGCTTTGCGCTGGCCGATGCGGAGTCTTCCGATCCGGAGTTCGCCTCTGCCCTGGCCGATCTGCTGGGCGGACTGGGAGCAGGCATCGCTCACTTCGCGCCGGGTGATGAGGTGGCCGAGCCTGCGGCGCTGGATTGCGGGCCGCTAGATGCCCCGGTGCGCTGGGTGCATCGTAGCTTTGGTGGTGATATCGCAGTGGAGCCGTTCCCGAGTTACGTCAGTCTCCGCAGCATTTCCGGGCGACCAGATCGCAATCCCAGGGCGGACTCCGGTATCGTGCAGGCTTTGTCGGCAGAACGGCTGCGTCAGAGAACTGTGCGATTTTCGGCCGAGGTTCGGCTGATCAACAATGGCGAAGCCAGATTGTGGCTCCGGGTCGCCGGGCCGGGTGGAGAAACCCAGTTTCTCGACGAAATGAAAGATCGCCCAATCGGCGATCGAGAGTGGGCGCGGCACGCCATAGAATTTGAGGTGGCCGCCGATGCCGAACAGATCTTCCTCGGGGCGGAGGTCCAGGACGGGTCGCGGGTGGAGTTTCGCAATATCGTCCTCGAACCGATCTCGCCGGACGGCGAGGCGGCCGAATTCCCGGACCTGGCAGACTCTGCCTGGCAGCTGTACTCGCCACATTCGAATCATGACCTGGACATCTCGACTGATGACGGCCAGTCCGTCATCGGGCTGACCCCGCTGGGCGACGACCAGGCGGAACCCGCCATCGACCGTTTCATGCCGAGCGATGCGCCGCAGTATCAGAGTCTTGCACTGATCGACGGATCGAGCCTGTACGTTCCCCTGGTTCTTTGCGCGCAGCAGGCCGCGATGGATCAAGCTGAGGGTGAACAACTGGCTGCGAGGTTCGCCGTGGCTGACATCGAGGGCTTATCCGACGCCGAGTTGGCACGGCTCGACGTCGCCGTGCTGTGGCCGGTGCTGCGGCACTTCTACCCTTACCAGGAGCTGGTTGATGAATGGGCGGAAATGCTGTTCGGGGCGCTGGCGGAGTCGGCCGATGTCGCCGACCGCGATGCGCATCGCCGGGTGATCCAGCGCATGCTGGTGCCGCTGCAAGATGGCCATGTCTTTGTCTTTGATACCCACCCCAGTGTTGGCTGGGACATGGCCTGGTTACCGATTTCGCTGCATATCATCGACGGCGAACTGGTCGTTGGAAACAGTCGCCATGCCGAGGTCAGGCCCGGTGACCGGGTGACCGCAATTGACGGCGAGCCGGCCGCAGACTGGATTGAAGAACGCTACAAAGAGTTCAGCGGGTCTTCCCAAGGGCGCATGGACCGAGTTCGAAGGCGGCTTCTGCAAGGGTCTCGGGATGAAGCCCGGCTGTTGGCTCTGGAACAGGCGGGTAATAGCCTGGAGATCAGCCTGACCCATGAGTTGGACGAATCGCTACCCCTGCACCCGCACGCGCCGGTGATGCAACTGGCCGATAACGTGATGTTTGTCGACCTGACCGTGATCGAGAATGACGAATTTGCCGAAGCACTTCCAGAGCTGGTTGAAGCCAGCGCGGTCATTTTCGAGTTACGGGGGTCTCCGACGGCTGCGGCGTTGCCGCTGCTCAGTCATCTGCTGGAGGGGCCCGACAAGAAGGAGGGCTGGATGCGCATCCTGGTGGCGCGCGGGCCGAATGGTGATCTGATTGATGCCGAGCGTTCCGAGTGGAATCTGCAGCCGCAGTCGCCCCGCATTGAGGCACCGGTGTTCTTTTTGACCAATGGGGGTGCGATGAGCTGGGCGGAAACCGTCTTGGGACTGGTCCGGTATAACGGCCTTGGCACGATTGTTGGATCCAACACGGCCGGCTCCAACGGCGAGGTCATTTTTCTAAACCCGCCGGGACAGATCGCCCTAAGGTACACCGGAATGCGCGTGATCGGCCCGGATGGCGAGATCTTCCAGGGCGTGGGGCTGGCCCCGGACGTGCGCGTTTATCCGACCATTGAAGGCGTGCGTGCCGGGCGTGACGAGGTGCTGGAGCGGGCGTTGGAGTTGCTCGACTAGGGTCGGCGTCGAACCCACGAGGCTCGCACACATTGCTGCTTAGGGTGCCTGGTCGTCCTCGGGTCCGGAGCGATGCGGATCGTCCGCTGCCAGCACTTCGCGAAATACCGGCTACCTCTTCCATTCGCGCGTTGCTGGCCTTGATGCCAGCCTGGAACTCAGTCGCCGGGATAATGGCGTACCATCTCGGGTGGGACTGGGAGCGCGTGGGCCGAACGCGAGGGTCTGCTCATGATGGTGCTTCAGCTCTGGCTGCCGATTCTGGTCGCCACCGTGGTTCTGTTCATTGCCAGCTTCCTGGCCTGGGTGGTGCTGCCGCATCACAAGCCGGACGTGCGGCGCTGGCCCGATGAAGACGCGCTGCTGGACCTGATTCGGCGCAGCGGCGCCGGTCCGGGCGAGTACCTGTTTCCCTTCATCGAAGACAAGGACATGAAGGAGGACTGGGCGCGCCAGCGCTACGCGGCCGGACCCTGGGGCGTGATCAACGTCTGGGGCCGGCAGCCCCATATCGGTCTGAACATGATCAAGACCGTGCTGTTCTTTCTCGTCGTGTCGTTTTTCGTGGCCTACGTCGGCGCCAGCGCCCTGGCGCCGGGGGCGAGCTTCGGCGAGGTGTTTCGAATCGTCGGCGTCACCGCGCTGCTGGCGCACACGGCCGGCGGCGTGTGCCGCGAGATCTGGTTCACCCGCCCGCTGCGCGCCAAGCTGATGGACTTCGCCGACGGCGTGGCTTTCGGTCTGATCACGGCGCTGGTGTTTGCGCTGTTGTGGCCCTGAGAGGGTAGCGCGGCATTGCAATGATGCCGGCGACCAGCTGCTGCAGCGGTCACCGGCAGGAAATCAGCTGGTGAATCTCAGTTTTGGAACTGCCCCATCAGCGCTTCCAGATCGAGGCCTTGCATGGCCTGGCCGCTGCCGATCATGCGGCCGATCATGATTGGGTCCAGCGTACCGTGGATGTTGGCGAACACGGCCGTGTCGGCGCCGTCGCGCAGCAGCAGGACCAGGCCGTTGACCGCGGTGTCGGATTCGAGCAGCAGCAGGTTGATACGGGTGTCGTCGTCTTCGACCGTGACGGCCGGGGTCCAGCCGCGCGCTGCCAGCTGATCGATGATGCCCAGCACCTGGGGCTCGGCGCCGCGCGTATCGACGCCCTCGAACACCATAACGCGCAGCCCGGTGACGCCGCCGAGCACGCCGGCCATCTCGGGGTTGGCCTGGCGCAGGGTTTCGGCAAAGCCGGCCATCATCGCTGGCCCGAAGTTGATGTTGACCTTGGGCGTGACGCCCAGGCTGCCGGCCAGCGGTGCAAGGTCCACCCGGCCGCTGTCGTCGGTTTGTGCCATGACGGCGGAAAACGGCAGGAACAGGCACAGCAGCAGTGCGGTAAAGATGGTTTTCATGGTCGATCTCCTTGATGGATGGATTGAGGTCATGAGTGGTTCTGGCGATCGCTTGCGGTGCTTTTCAGCGGCTCCGTCCAGCGCCGCAGAGTCGGCGCCAGGGGCAGCTCGTCGAGCTGGATCAGCGGTGAGCTGAACGGCGCACTCAGTTCGCGGCCGGCGATGCGGCTGGTCCGCCGCGCGCTGTCGTCCAGCGCGGCCAGGGCCAGCTGCAGCTGTTGCAGGTCGGTTTCGGTGATGGCAATCAGGATCTGGCCATTTTCGGCGCTGTTTCGATCAAGCTGCTGGAACCAGACCAGGCCCAGCGCCAGAAGCAGGGCAGCGGCGAGGCCCAGCCAGTGCAGCGGCAGACGGCGGCGATGCTTGTGCGTGGTCTGCGCCAAGACACGAGCGCGCCAGGCTGGCGGCAGGTCCGGTGTGGGCAGCTGGCCAAGTTCCTGCTTCAGGTGCCAGTCGGCGTGAAGTTCAGGATGCTTCGGCGGCTGCCGTGCACCGAGGCTGTGCTCGGCGCTGAGTTCGACCAGCCGGTCGTCAGGCGATGGATTCATGGGCGGCCTCCTCGAATTGCGTGTCGGCTTCCAGGGCCATGCGCAGAGCGCGCCGGGCGCGGAAGTTGTAGACCTTGACCTGGTTGGCGGACAGCGAGAGGGCCTGCGCCACTTCGGCCACGTCCATGTCCTGGATGTCGCGCAGGATCAGCAGGCTGCGGCCGGGTTCGGGCAGCGCGGCGATGGCCGAATGCAGCTGCAGCGCGCGTAGCTCGGCTGCCAGGCTGTGGTCGGGTGACAGGGCGGGTTCTGAAGGGATCAGGCACTCGGCCCGCTGTGCCATCAGCTCACCACGCCGCTGCTGCGTGCGCAGCCGGTCCAGGCAGGCGTTGCGCGTGCAGGTCACCAGCCACGCCAGTTCCTGCCCGTCATTCAGTCTGGCCAGGTGGTCCCACAGTTTGACCAGGCAGTCCTGCACTGCATCTTCGGCCTCGGCCTGCGAGCGCAGGATCAGGCGGGCCAGCTGCAGCAGCCGTCCGCCGTGTTGATCCACCAGTCTCTCGAATCGTTGTTCCATACCCGTATATACGCGCGAGAAGGCACCGAATTACAGTCCCGAAGGTCATGGGCAGGGCAAGGATAGAAACAGGGCGGATCGAAAACGCTTGACAAGTGGGGCAAAATTTGAACCATGGCGACAAATGGCGTAATATTGGCGTCGAATGTCATCGACTTCCTGCCGAGTTCCAGCCATGCATGCCGAGCGAGATATCAAGCAAACCGTTGGTCTCCTGGGTGGTGAATCGACGATCCAATTCAGGATTACCGACGCGATGGACGCGCACGACGCCTTGTTGCAGGGGCTCCCTGCCGGCGCCCTGTTGCACCTGGTCTCGACCGTGTCCTTTCTGGAGCAGGACGAGGTGCTGCAGCGTGCGATGGGGATCAGTCTGCGCACCCTGCAGCGGCATAAATCCCGGCGGCGCGAGGCCAGGCAGGAACCGCAGCGGCTCAGCGTTGAGCAAAGCAATCGAACCTGGCGATTTGCTGAAGTCTTCGGCCATGCGATCGAGGTCATGGGCTCCAAGCAAGCCGCCGAGGCCTGGATGAATGAACCTGCCATCGGCCTGGCCAACCGCAAGCCGATCGATCTGATGGCGACTTCCGCGGGCCTGGAAGCGCTGGATGAGTATCTGACGCGCCTGGAGTTCGGGGTCTATACGTGATCCCCTTGCCGCCACCTCTGGGCTCGGGCGAAGTCCGGCTGTGGCGCATTGACCACAAGAAGCACTGCAAAATTTGGGACTCCGGGGAAGGGGCTTTTCGCGTTGGCGGGCGATGGAATATGCCGGGCATGAGGGCGGTTTATGCCGCGCTGGACCCAGCCACGGCCTGTCTGGAAGTCGCGGTGCACAAGGGCTTCAAGGTGCTGGATTCGTCGCCGCACTTTCTGACTTCGGCTCGGATCGTGAATGTGGCCAAGCTGCATGTGGTGGAGCCGGACGATGTACCGAACCCCAACTGGCTGACCCCGGCCACGCCGAGTGACAATCAGCAGCGTTACGGCGACGCCTTGCTGGCCCGGCATGGTGCCATTCTGATTCCTTCAGCCGTCTCCCGCCACAGCTGGAACCTGGTGTTCGACGCCAGCCAGAGCCACGGGCTGTATGACGATGTCAAGCAGGAGCGCTTCGCGCTGGATC
>SKKM01000305.1 GCA_007121485.1 Wenzhouxiangella sp.
CGTCGGCCACGGAGGGCGGACCTACGGGGGGTTGGTCGGGGGGGGGTGGGGGGTACGGACCAGGCTTTCCCGAACCCTGGACCCTGAACCCCATCATCCTTTTCAAAGTCGCTCGGAGATGGTCAGCCGTGCTCCCGGTGCTTCGAGGATGGAAATCGGCGCTGTCTGGCCTTGCAGATCACCCGGGCGGGCCTGGACGTCGCCGCTCATGGAGACGCGGGCGGTGATGATGATTTCCGGGAAGGCGGACAGATTCATGCCTTCGACCATGGCGTCGGCGTCGCTCAAGCCGATGCGCACTGGCAGGTCGGCGACCGTCATGCGCCGCACGGCCAGCGGAGTGGGCGGGCCGTCGGCGGCGCGGGCGACCACGAAGACTGCCTCGGATCCGCTCAGGCCGTTGATCAGGTCGGGCTCGATCGCGACTTCCACGCCGAAGCTGGGGGCCGGATCGGCGGGCGGAGCGGCCGCTTCAGGCGTGTCCATCGGCGGATGCCCGGAAGGCAGGGTCGCGCCGGGAGCCAGCGGGCCGGCCGTGCGCGGGGCGGCATCCATGGGCGGATGACCCGGCGGCAGCGGGGCCGTCGGGTCGATCGGTCCGGGCCGGGTTTCGCCGCCGGTGGTCGGATGTCCGGGCGGGGCCACGGCGCCGGGGGCCAGGGGGCCGGCCACGCGCGGCGAGCCTTGCTCCATGGGAGGGTGCCCCATCGGCAGCTCGGTCTGATCGGAACGCAGCGGCGGTGCGGTGCGCGGCGGCGGCACCTCGCCGGGGTCCTCACCCAGCGCGATTCGCGCCTGGGCGATCTGGCCGCGGATGGAGTTGTAGACGCCGGAGCCGGGGTCAAGCTGGGGCAGCAGCCGCTCCCAGAATGCGATGGCGCGCTGGTAGTTGCCGTCCTGCGAGGCGCCGATGCCCATCAGCCACAGGCCTTTTTGATGGTTGGGGTCGACGGTGAGTGCGTCGGCCAGCAGCTGACGCGATTCGGCCGGCATGCCAGGGCGCTGGTTCATGAACATCAGGGTTTCGGCCAACTCGACCTTGACGAAGGGGTTGTCTTCGTCAACGTACAGCGCGCGACGGAAGGCATGAGCGGCTGCGCCGAATTCCTGCATATTTTTGTAGGCGATGGCGATGCGCGTCCAGTACTCGGGATTGTCCGGATCGCGCGCGATGGCGTTGGAGATGCGGATGAGTTCGGAGCGCAGTTCGGTGACCGGCGCGTTGACCGGAGTCAGACCCTCGGGTTCACCAACCTTGTTGTACATGAAGATCGTGGCTATGGGCACGACCAGCGCCAGCGCGGCCATCAGCCCGAGGCCGACGTTGCGCTGGTCGCCCAGGCTGTCCAGGCGCGCGCGCAGGGCCTTGCGCCGTTTGGCGTAGTCGGCCGGTTCGAGTTCGTCGATCAGGTCATCGAGCGCTTCGATCTGGCGCTGGATGCGGGCGCGTTCTGGGTTGGCGCTGCGCACCAGCGGCAGCAGCACGAAGAAGACGGCGATGAGTACCGCAATGGCTGCGGCGATGAGAAAAGTGGGGGTCATTGCAGAGCCTGACGCCTTTTGTTGATGATGATGAACGCTGCGAGCATGCCGCCCAGCATCAGCAGGATGGGTCCGACCCACAGCAGCAGGGTCTGACCGCTGAAGGGCGGCCGGTAGAGCACGAAGTTCCCGTAGCGGTCGACCATGAACTGGCGAATCTCGGCATCGCTATGGCCTTCCTGCAGAAAGCGCAGCACCAGCATGCGCTTGTCACGCGCCAGCGGGGCGGTGGATTCGACCAGCGACTCGTTTTGACACACGGTACAGCGCATTTCGGCGATCAGGGCGCGGAAGCGGCGCTCTTCGGTCGGGCTGCTGAAGGGCAGGATCTCGATAGGGGTCACCATGGCGCCCATGCGGCCGCGCTGGACGATCGCCTCCGCCGCCGCGGCGTTTTCCGCGTCGACCGGGTGACTGGCGCGCTCGTCAGCCTGGGCCAGGGCCTGCGGCACGAAGCCGGGCAAGGCCAGCATGCCGGCTGCCGCGATCAGCACTGCAGACAGCATTGTGATGTGTTTGGGACTCATAAACCTGACTCTCCGTGGTTGCGGCCTATTATGCCAAGCGTTACACCCAGCGCTATGCCGCGCGACGTTTTTTCATGCTGACCAGGAAGGCGGCAATCAGGCCGATGACCAGCAAAATGACGGGTCCGAACCAGATCAGCAGTCGATGGCCGGCGAAGGCTGACTGGTAGAGCACGTCGTCGCCGTAGAGGTCGACCATGGCCAGCCGGATCTCGAAGTCGGCACGGTCGTCCTGAAGCATTCTGAATACGGCCGCGCGCATCTCGTTGGCCTGGGGTGCGGTGGATTCCAGCAGTGATTTGCTCGGATCCTCGAGGCAGCGCATGTTGCCGAGCAGGCCGTGGAAACGGCGCTCCTGCACCGGCCCACGAAACGAAAAGCTCTCGATATGTCTGGCCGCCTCAGCGGGGATGTCCGCCGGCAGCTGCGGCCGCTCGCCGGTCTGGGCCGGCACGGGCTGCGCAAAACCACCCAGACCCAGCAATGCGAGCAGGGAGATCACAGCGACCACTCGGGTCATGCCAGCCACTTCGGTCATATCCCCGCGTCGCGCCGCATCTCGTTGATGCGGTTCAGAAGGTCGTCGTAGGAGCTGGAGTCAACCGGGCCGATGTGCTTGTGGCGGATCACGCCGCGGTGATCGATCAGGAAGGTTTCCGGGGCGCCGTACACGCCCAGGTCGATGGCCGCGAAACCTTCCTCATCGTTCATGTGCATGGTCCAGGCGTCACCAAAACGGCGAATCCAGGCCAGCGCGTCGTCGCGTTCGTCACGCCAGTTCAAGCCCACCAGCGGCACCCCGGCCTCGCGGCCCATGCGGGTGATGTAGGGGTGCTCGGTGACGCAGGACGGGCACCAGCTGCCCCAGACGTTGAGAATGAACGGCTGCCCGCGCAAGTCGGCGGTGCTGTAGATGACGTCGGGCTCGAGCAGGCAGGGCAGGGTGAAGTTGGGCACCTCGCGTCCGATCAGGGGCGAGGCGACTTGTCGCCGCTGCTCGGCGGTCGGCAGGCTGATCAGCAGCAGCCAGATCAGCCCCAGGAAGACCAGCAACGGGGCAACCATGCGGATCATGCTGGCTGCGCTCCTTGTGCGCCGGCGGCGTCTTCAGCCGTGGCGCGATAGGGCTTCCAGTAGCGCTGGTCGCTGGCCGCGACCAGCGCGCCCAGGGTGACCATGAAGGCGCCGAACCAGATCCAGCGCACGAAGGGATGGATCTGGATGCGGATGCTCCAGGCGCCGGTGCCGTCATTCAGTGGCTCGCCCATGGCGATGTAGAGATCGCGCGTGATCCCGGCCTGCAGGGAGACCTGGGTCATGACCTGCTGGCCACGGTGGTACAGACGCTGCTGCGGGTTCAGGCGGGTGATCTCGCGGTCGCCACGGTAGACCGTGAAGCGTCCTTCGGTGGCAATCCAGTTCTTGCCCTTGACCGGGGCAATCTCTTCCAGGTGCCAGGTGTAGCCGGCCAGTTCGCGCGTGTCGCCGGGGGCGAAGCGGACGGTGCGCTCGTAGGTCATGGATTCGACCATGGCCACGCCGATCACGAACACGCCAACTCCCGCATGAGCCAGAATCATGCCGGTTTGCCCGCCGGTCAGGCGCAGGCGGCGTGCGGCCTTCTTCTGATGCATCAGGTAGGCCAGCGCGCCCAGGATCAGCCACAACCCACCGATCCAGCCGGTGACGGCGCGCACATTGAACGCGCCCAGCAGCGCGGCGATGGCGGTGCCGACAACGACGGCGGTGATCAGGCTGACGGTCAGCGGCGAGAAGACGCGCTTGAGGTCATCCTGGCCCCAGCGGGTGAACGGACCCAGCGGCATCAGCGCAACGATGGGGATCATCATCAGGATGAACATGACGCTGAAGTACGGCGGTCCGACCGAGATCTGGCCCCAGCCCATCAGGTCGATCAGCAGCGGATAAAGCGTGCCGAGAATCACCATGGCGGCGGCCACCGACATGAATACGTTGTTGATCAGCAGCGTGGACTCGCGGCTGACATAGCCGAAGCCCTGCCCGGTCATCACGCGTGGTGCCCTGACCGCGTAAAGCGCCAGGGCCGCGCCGGTGACCAGCACCATGTAGCTCAGGATGAACACGCCGCGCTCGGGGTCGACGGCGAAGGCATGCACGGAGGTGAGCACGCCCGAGCGCACGATGAACGCGCCCAGCAGCACGGTGGAGAAAGCGGCGATCGACAGCAGGATGGTCCAGGCCGGGAAGGCGCCGCGTTTTTCCGTCACCGCCTGGGCATGAATCAGCGCCGTGGCGATCAGCCAGGGAATGAACGAGGCGTTTTCGACCGGATCCCAGAACCACCAGCCGCCCCAGCCCAGCTCGTAATAGGCCCACCAGGAACCCAGCATGATGCCGGCGCTCAGGAAAGCCCAGGCGGCCAGGGTCCAGGGCCGCGACCAGCGCACCCATTCTTTCTGCATGCGCCCGCTCAGCAGGCCGGCGATGGCGAAGGCGAACGCGACCGACATGCCCACGTAGCCCATGTAGAGCATCGGCGGGTGGACGATCATGGCCCAGTCCTGGAGCAGCGGATTCAGGTCCTGGCCGTCCGGCGGCCCGGGCAGGATGCGGTCAAAGGGGTTGGAGGTCAGGATGGTGAAGAGCAGAAAGCCGACCGAGATCATCCCCATGACCGCCAGCACCCTGGCCATGAAGTAGTTCGGCAGCACCTTGCGCGACAGCAGCGCGACGGCCAGCATCCAGCTTCCCAGGATCAGCATCCACACCAGCAGCGACCCCTCGTGGCTGCCCCAGGTGGCGACCAGGCGGTAGTACCAGGGCAGAAGCAGGTTGGAGTTGATCGCCACGTTGATCACGGTGAAGTCGTGGCGCAGGAATGAAGTGGCCAGCGCCAGGAAGGCGGCCAGCAGGAAAACGAAGTGGCCGACGACCAGCGAGGGCGCCAGGTTCATTAGCGCCTGATTGTTGCGGTAGGCGCCCCACAACGGCACGGTGGCCAGGAGTGCGGCCAGGATCAGGGCGAGAATCAGGGAGATTTGACCAAATTCGGCGATCATGCGGACGGCCTCGTTTTCATTCAGCTTTCAGGAAAAAACGCCGACGCTGGAAACCAGGCGCCGGCGCTTCGAACAAATGTATTTCATATGCCTGTTTTGGGCTTGCACCAAACACGCGACTGGCCGACAACCGCCTAGTAATCGTTGCTGGCGTTGCCGCGGGTCGTGGGCATGGTCACCTGGTGGGGCGTGCCCGCTGCTTCCAGGGCCTTGGCAACCTCGTTGGGCATGTAGGTTTCGTCGTGGCGAGCCAGCACTTCGCGCGCGTGGAACACGCCGTTGTCGACGCGGCCGTGGGCGATCACGCCCTGGCCTTCGCGGAACAGGGTCGGCAACAGGCCGACATAGGTCACCGGGATGCTGTGGGCGCCGTCGGTGACTGCAAAACTGACTTCGAGGCTCTGCGGGTCACGGCTGACGCTGCCCTCGACGACCAAACCGCCGAGGCGGAGATGCCGTTCATCGGGGACGGTCTGGGCGTAGAGGTCGGACGGGCTGACGAAGAACATCAGGTTGTCCTGCAGGGCCGAGAGAGCAACGGCCGCCGCAGCACCAACGCTGAGCACCACGATGCCGACAATCGTCAGGCGTTTCTTACGGGTTGGGGTCATCGGTGCTCTCTCCTAGTTTCAAGGCCATTTCCTCCCGGATTTCGGCTTCCAGACGCCTTCTCCGCAAGATCGGCTGAATGATCTGCCAAGCCACGATTATGGCAAATATCGCATAGCTAGTCCACACAAACGCGGCAAATTCGAACTGTGGAATCATACACTTGCTCCCAGTTTCTGCCTGATCCAGCCCTTGCGGCGATCCTGCTCGATCAGCTCGTTGCGCGAACGGTCGAGCAGGGCTGCGGTGAACAGGAGCTTGGTAGCCACGATCATCCAGATCAGCGGCGGTTTCATGCTGGCGTCCATGGTCGATTCACCGACGAAGCTGATGCCGCGGCCCTGGTGCAGGGTGGTCCACCATTCCACCGAGAAATGGATGATGGGGATATTGACCAGGCCGACCAGGATCAGGATGCAGGCCACCCGGGCGCCCTTGCGCTTGTCTTCGAAGGCCGCGTACAGGCCCATGATCCCCAGGTAGATGAACAGCAGGATCAGCATCGAGGTCAGGCGCGCATCCCAGGCCCAGAAGGTGCCCCACATGGGCCGGCCCCAGATCGAGCCGGTGGCCAGGCAGATCAGGGTGAACGCTGCGCCGATGGGAGCGGCCGACATCGCCATGATCTCGGTGGTGCGGATGCGCCAGACCAGGGCGATCACGGCCAGGATGGACATGACCAGGTAGCCGGCCATGGCCTGCCAGGCCGAGGGCACGTGGATGTAGAGAATGCGAAAGCTGTCGCTTTGCTGGTAATCGGGCGGGACCACGTACAGCGCGTAGTACAGGCCAATGACCAGGCTGACGGCGAAGCCGGCCCACAGCCACGGCGAGAGCACCTGGCAGACGCGATAGAAAATGGGCGGCGAGCCCAGTTTATGAAAACCGACTTTGATTGTTTGCCACATTATTCGACGTTCAACTTCAGAGCAGCGGTAGTGGCCAGTGGTGCGAGCACCACGGCCAGGATCAACAGCGAGGTCAGCAGGCCCAGGTGCGCCTGCGGCGAGAGCCCGTCGGCCACGGCCGAGACGGCGCCCGTGGCAAAGATTAGCACGGGGACAACCAGCGGGAAAATCAGGATCGACAGCAGCACGCTGCCGCGCTTCGTGCCCAGGGTCAGGGCCGAGGCCAGTCCGCCGATCAGCGACAGAATGGGCGTGCCGATGACCAGGGTGAGCATGAGCACCGGCAGGGCATGATCGGGCAGATACAGCATCTGGGCGGCCAGCGGCGCGAACAGGATCACGGGCAGACCGGTAATCAGCCAGTGGCTGAACAGGCGCGTGGTCACCAGCAGGCCGACCGGCGCCGGCGCCGTCCACCACTGCTCCAGGGTGCCGTCTTCCAGGTCCGGGCGGAACAGCCCTTCCAGAGCGAGCAGGCTGGCCAGCAGGGCGGCCACCCAGACCATGCCGGGCGCGATGGCCGACAGCAGGTTGGGGCCGGGACCCACGCCCAGCGGAACCAGGATCAGGACCGCGAACAGGAACAACAGGGGCATCAGCGATTCGCCGCCGTGGCGGATGGCCAGGCGCAGGTCGCGGCGCAGCAGGGCGAGCAAGGACTTGAACATCATTCGCCTCCTCGTGCTGCAGGGCGGATCAGCAGGCGCCCGGGGTCGGTATTCAGCCGCGGCTGGCGCTGGTGCGTGGACAGCGCCACGGCGCCGCCGCCGGCCAGGTGCTGCTCGAGCAGGCTGTCGACCAGTTCGCCGCCGACATCATCGAGGCTGGCATAGGGTTCGTCCAGCAGCCAGATCTCGCGCCGCGCAACCAGCAGGCAGGCCAGTCCGACCCGGCGCTTCTGCCCGGCCGACAGGGCGCGGGCCGGGCGCAGCCCGAGGCCGGCCAGTCCGACCCGGGCCAGGGCCTGGTTGACCGGCATGCCGGGGTGGGCGCAGAAGCGGACGGTGAATTCCAGGTTCTCGCGCACGGTCAGGTCGCCCTTGACCGCGGCCAGGTGACCCAGGAAGGCCAGGCTGCCGTGGCGCTCGAGCTTGCCGCAGGCGGGGGTCAGAATGCCGGCCAGCAGGCGCAGCAGCGTGGTCTTGCCGCTGCCGTTGGGGCCGGCGATCACCAGCGCCTTGCCGCGTTCCAGGCGGACGTCGACGGGATCGAAGACCAGGTCGCCGGAGCGGGTGAATCCGACCGCTTCGGCCAACAGCAATTCGCTCAACGGGGCCGGCCTTTTGCCGCCGGGGCGGTCAGCAACATAAGCATCGGGGGGTGTAAAGATGTAGAAGTTTGACTTGTTTCCGGTATCGTACCATCGGCCTCGGCTCCAGACTTGACCGGTGTCAAGCGCTCTGCGGTTCGTTCGTGGTGGTGCCGGGGCGCCCTGCTATTGTCGATGAATTTGACCGATGACTGACTACGACTACGACCTGTTCGTGATCGGTGCCGGCTCCGGCGGCGTGCGCGCCTCGCGTATCGCGGCCGGCCACGGCGCCCGGGTGGCGATCTGCGAGGAATCGCGGGTCGGCGGCACCTGCGTGATTCGCGGCTGCGTGCCCAAGAAGCTGCTGGTCTACGCCTCGCAGTTCGCCGAGGGCTTCGCCGATGC
>SKKM01000189.1 GCA_007121485.1 Wenzhouxiangella sp.
CCGACGGCCTGTTCCACCGGGCTTTCGATCGCATCGCCGCCGAGTATCCGGAGATCCAGGCGCGCCACCTGATCGTCGACATCGGCACCGCCCTGCTGGCCGACCGGCCCGAGCAGTTCGACGTCATCGTCGCACCCAATCTCTACGGCGACATCATCTCCGACGTGGCCGCTCAGATCAGCGGCTCCGTGGGCCTAGGTGGCTCGGCCAATATCGGCCAGGGCTTTGCCATGTTCGAGGCGGTGCACGGCTCGGCGCCCGATATCGCCGGGCGCGATATCGCCAACCCGTCGGGACTGTTACTGGCGGCGGTCGACATGCTGCGCTACATCGGCGATGAGGGCGCGGCCAACCGCATTCACGGCGCCTGGCGCCGCACCCTGGCCGAGGGGCTGCACACTGCCGACATCTACCGCGCCGGCCACAGCCGCGAAAAGCTCGGCACCACCGCCTTTGCCGCCGCCATCATTGATCGCCTGGCCCACGCCAGCGCGACCGAGTCGACGGCCGGCGCCTTGAGCTGGCCACAGGGATTCGACGCCTGGCCGGCGCCGCAGGCGCGACCGCACAAGGCCTTGATCGGCGTCGATGTCTTCCTCGACTACGACGAGCACGGGCGCGCTCCGAATGTCCTGGGCGAGCGCGTGCGGCAACTGGCGGCGGGAACCGACTTGCGCCTGTCGGTGATCACCAACCGCGGCGTCAAGGTCTTTCCGGACGGTCTGCCGGAAACCGGCTGCACCGATCACTGGCGCTGCCGCTTCCGCTCCGCCGGCGACCAGCCCATAGGCCATCGCCAGGTCATTGACCTGCTGGAGCGCTTCGCGGTCGCCGGCCTGGATTTCATCAAGACCGAGCACCTCTACAGCTTCGACGGCCAGCCCGGGTTTTCGGTGGCGCAGGGCGAGTAGGGGGCGACGTGGTGCAGGGGCTTCGTTGACTGGCGCTGCCGCCCTCGGCCGGGGGCCTTCGCTTCAGTTCGACGCGGTGGCGAGGCCTTCAGCGAAGGCCCCCGCCCGAGGACGGCTTTCAGGCTTCGGGGATCGCAGCCTTGAGTTGATCATGCTTCGGGCTGGACGCCGACCTTGTTCGTTCAAGCATCGACAAACTGCTCGGCCGCGCCGACCCAGCGGTCGATCAGCAGGTCCTGCCGCCCGGCGCTGAGCTTGCCGGCCACCACGGTGGCCTGCTCCAGCAGCTCGCCGTCGCGCTCCAGGTCGGCGATGCGGAAGCGCAGGGCGCCGGTCTGGCGGGTGCCCAGCACCTCGCCGGGGCCGCGCAGCTCCAGGTCCTTCTCGGCGATGAGGAAGCCGTCGGTGGTTGAGCGCATGACCTCGATGCGCGCCCGCGCGGTCTCGCCCAGCGGCGGCTTGTACAGCAGCACGCAGGCGGCCTGTTCGGAGCCGCGCCCGACCCGGCCTCTGAGCTGGTGCAGCTGCGACAGTCCCAGGCGCTCGGCGTTTTCGATGATCATCAGGCTGGCGTTGGGTACGTCGACGCCGACCTCGATCACCGTGGTGGCGACCAGCAGGTGGATGGCACCTGCGCTGAAGTCGGCCATCACCGCCTGCTTCTCGGCCGGCTTCATGCGCCCGTGGATCAGGCCGATGCGGAATTCCTTCAGCTCGGCGGCCAGCTCGCGCGAGCGGGTTTCCGCCGCCTCGGCTTCCAGCACCTCGGACTCCTCGATCAGCGGGCACACCCAGTAGGCCTGGCGCCCCTCCTTCAGCGCGCGCTCCAGGCGTTCGATCACCTCGGCCCGGCGCTGCTGGCTGGCCGCCACCGTGGCCACCGGCTTGCGGCCCGGCGGCAGTTCGTCCAGGACCGAAATGTCGAGTCCGGCATAGGCGGTCATGGCCAGGGTGCGCGGAATCGGGGTGGCGGTCATGACCAGCTGGTGCGGCTGCCGGCCGCCGCGCTTGCCCTTTTCCGCCAGCGCCAGACGCTGGTGCACGCCGAAGCGGTGCTGCTCGTCGACGATGACCAGGGCCAGATCGCGGAAATTGACGCCTTTCTGGAACAGCGCGTGGGTGCCGACGGCGACCTGGGCGCTGCCGCCCAGGCGCTCCAGGGCTTCGGTGCGCGCCCGGCCCTGGATCTTGCCGGCCAGCCAGACGATGTCCAGCCCCAGCGGCGCCAGGTATTCACTCAAGTTTCGGTAGTGCTGCTCGGCCAGGATCTCGGTCGGCGCGATAATGGCGGCCTGGCGGCCCGCAGCCGCCGCGGTGACCAGGGCCGCCGCGGCGACCACGGTCTTGCCCGAGCCGACGTCGCCCTGCAGCAGCCGCCGCATCGGACGCTGGCGGGCGAGGTCGCCCTGGATTTCGGCGATCACCCGCCGCTGGGCGCCGGTCGGCGTGAACGGCAGGCCGTCCAGCAGGCGCCGGGTGAAGCCGGCTGCGTCCTCCAGCTCGGGCGCCCGTTGCCGGGCGCGGGCCAGGTTCATCCGCGCCAGGGCCAGGTGATGGGCGGCCAGCTCCTCCAGGGCCAGGCGCTGGACCGCCGGGTGGCTGCCGTCGAGCAGGGCGGCCAGGTTCTCGTTCGGTCGTGGTGCGTGGATGGTGGACAGGGCCTGGACCAGGCCCGGATTCCCGGCCGCGACCGGCAGCAGGTCCTGAAGCTCGAGTTCACCGCCGCGCAGCCTTTCCAGCGCCATCTGAATCAGCCGTGCCAGACCGGCCTGGCTGACGCCCTGGGTGGTGGGGTAGACCGGCGTCAGTGACTCCGGCAGCGGTGGCGACTCATCCTCGCTCAAGGGTTCGCACTGCGGGTGCGCCATTTGCAGCCCGCCCGGCGCCAGCCGGACTTCGCCGTAGCAACGCAAACGGTTGCCTTCGGCCAGCAGCTTGAGCTGCGAGGGAAAGAAGCGAAACAAGCACAGGCCGAGCTGGCCGCTGTCGTCGGCCAGCGTAGCCGTCAGCATGCGGGTGCGGCCGTAGCGGATGGCCTGGTGGACGATGCGCCCCTCGATCAGCGCGGTGGCCCCGGGGCGCACGCGGTTCAGGGGCGTGATGCGCGTGCGGTCCTCGAAGCGCAGCGGCAGATGGAACAGCAGGTCGCTTTCGCGTCTCAAGCCCAGCGCCAGAAGGCGCCCGGCCAAGCGCTCGCCCACGCCGGGCAGTTCGGTCAGTTCGCGATCGGCCGCCATGCCGATGCGTGAGCGCCGCTGAGCCGGATCAGTCGCCGGCCGACAGCACCAGCACGCCGTCCATCTCCACCGGCACGCCCCTGGGCAGGGCCGCGACCTGGACCGCCGCGCGCGCCGGGTAGGGCTCGCTCAGGTACTCGGCCATGATCCGGTTGACGGTCTCGAAATGGCCGAGGTCGGTCAGGAAGATGTTGAGCTTGACCAGGTCGTCCAGGCTGCCGCCGGCTGCTTCGGCCACGGCCGCCAGGTTGTCGAACACCTGCCGCGTCAGCGCCTCGAAATCGCCGTCAACGACCTCGCCGCTTTGCGGATCCAGCGGAATCTGCCCCGACAGGTAGACCGTGTCGCCCACGCGCACGGCCTGCGAGTAGGGACCGATCGCCGCCGGCGCGCGATCGGTGTGGATGATGCTGCGGCCCATGATTGCCTAGTCGCAGTCGCCGATGCGGCGGCCGGTCATGACGATGGTGCTTTTCATCGGACCCATCGGCGTTTGGGCCTGGGTGGTGATCAGGCCTTCGCTGCGATCCCCGTAGAACTGCATGTCCATGACCATGTCCACGGTGATCCCTTCCTGGGTGCAGCTCATCTCGTAATTGGCCCCATCGACACGCATCTCCTGGCGGGTAATGTCGCACTCTTCCATGTCCAGCTCGCCGATGAAGGTGTCGGCCTTGGAGACGTCTTCCTCGGTGACGCAATCGGTGGTGGTATCGGTCTGTTCGGGAAACGGGAAGGCGGCTTCGACCGTCATGCGCGTCTCGTATTCCCAAAGGCCGGGCTCGATGTTGGGTCGGTCGGCGTGAGCGAGCGAGACCAGGCCGAGGGCCAGGGCGGCAGTCAGGATCGGTTTCATCTTGTTCAAGATCGTGCTCCATCAGTGAGTGATTGCGGCTGCGCGGGTCCAGGCCGATCGACGCGAAGAGCGCTTGCAGTCGGCCAGGCGGCACTGCCGTGGAGCCCAATTGTACGACGCTTGCTGGATCAACCCAAAGCGCCCTCGCCTGGACTGCGACACGAATACCAAAGGAATGTTATATTATTCCCTTTCAATCGCCGCCTGAAGGGGCGGTCTCTCAATCCAAACTCTTTGCGGGAGTAACTCCATGTCGCCTCAACCTCATCTACTGCCGTTGGCCGCCGCCATTTCCGTGGCCCTCGCCCTGCCTGCCGCGGTGCTGGCCAATATTGACGATGCCGACAGTGCCGAGATGGACCGCATCCTGGTCACGGCCGATCCGCTTGGCGATCGTGGCCCTGATGATCTGGTGCGGCCAGTCAGCGTGATTGTCGGCGACGAACTCGAGCGGCGGCGCGCTGCCAATCTGGGCGAGGTCCTGGACGGTCTCCCCGGCGTGTCCAATTCCGACTTCGGTCCTGGCGTGGGTCGGCCGACGGTGCGTGGCCTGCAGGGCGCGCGCGTACAGGTGCTCGAAGACGGCATGGGCGTCTCGGACGTTTCGCGCGAGGGCGCTGATCACGCCATCGGCCTGGACGTGACCCGCGCCGAGCAGATCGAAGTCTTCCGTGGTCCGGCGACGCTGCTGTACGGCAGCGGCGCGGCCGGTGGCGTGGTCAACGTGGTCAGCGGTCGTTTCTCCCCGGTGGTGCCCGAGTCCTTCCGCATGGATGGGCGCTTCTCCTACGGCTTCAACGGCAATGATCGCCAGGGCCGTTTCGGCGCGGATGTTCCGCTCAATCCGGACGTCGTCCTGCGCGGCGACTACAGCATTCGGCGTACCGACAATTTCGACATCAAGGGTTTCCAGGTGCTCGGCAGCACCCAGGGCACCGAGGGCGAACTGCTGGCCAGCGCCATCGAGTCGGATTCGGCCGCGCTGAGCACGGTGTTTCGCGGCGATTGGGGTCACTTTGCATTGGGGGTGAGCTATCTCGACTACCAGTACGACATCCCCAAGCTGTTCGACCCGCGCCCGCGCGAACTGGGCGGCCTGAGCGACCACTTCGACCAGATCAACATGGAGTCGCTGCGCTTCGACCTGCGCGGCGAATGGCTGAACCCGGTACGGGGTTTGTCGGCTGCTCGCCTGAAGATGAGCCATACCCAGTTCGAAATGGATGAAGCTGAGCGCTTCTTCACCCGCACGCCCGAGGGCGGCGTGTTCGATCGCACCGTGGTTGAAGCCGAGTTCGACAACACCGAGTTCGATACCCGTCTGGAACTGGTGCACGATCCGATCGGCAACTGGCGCGGGGTGCTTGGTCTGCAGTTCACCGACCGTGACTTCGAATCCAACGACCCGCGAGGCGCCGACCGCGGCTTCTACGTACGGCCGAACGAAACCGAGACCCTGGCCGCCTTCCTGGTCGAAGAACGTCCGACCGGTTTCGGCCGCGTCGAGCTGGGCGCGCGGATCGAGCGCGTGCGCTCCAGCGCCGACGATGTGTTCGGCTACCGCGTCACCGGCGTCACCCAGGCCGACGGCAGCTTCCTGTCCTTCCCGGAACGACTGGACAACCGGTCCTTCACCCCCTTCAGCCTGTCGGCGGGTGCGGTGTTTGACGTCGGCGCTGAATACCACGCGCGGACAGTTTTGACCCGTTCGGAGCGTGCGCCCTCGCCCGAGCAGCTGTATGCCTTCGGTCGTCATCCATCGGCCGGCACCTTCGAAATCGGCGATCCGGACCTGTCCAAGGAGGTCTACACCAACTTTGAGCTGGGCTTCGACCGCCACGCCGGCGCCCACCAGTGGGAAGTGACCGCGTTCTTCAACCGCGTCAACGACTTCATCTTCCTCGCTTCTGAAGACGACGGCACGGGCAACCCGGTCGGCGTCAACGACATCGGCAACCGGGCCGGCGAAGGGGCGACGATTGGATGCGAGCCGGGCGATGGCGGGCTGTGCCGCCTGCGCAACCAGCTGGTGTTCAACGAGCAGGCCAATGCCGAGTTCTACGGCGTGGAATTCAGCTCGATCTCGCAGATCGCCACCGGTCGCATCCCGCTGGATTTCCGCGTCAGCGGCGATTATGTGCGGGGCAAGCTGCGCAGCGGCGGCGGCAATCTGCCGCGTATCACGCCCATGCGTCTGGGTGTTGGTTTCGACACGGCCTTTGGCGACGACTGGGATCTGTCGGTCGACTTCCAGCGCGTGTTCCGCCAGACCAGCACCGCCGAGACCGAGTCCGAGACCGGCAGCTTCAACCTGGTCGGTTTCGACCTGTTCTGGACCCCCGTCCTGTTCCGCAACGCCCAGCTGTTCCTGCAAGGACGCAACCTCCTCAACGAAGATGGCCGCCGCCACCAGAGCTTCTTCAAGGAAGACGCACCGATCATCGGGCGCTCCTTCACCACCGGACTGCGCTTCCAGTACGGCGGCTGACCGCCTGCTGCCGCACCGACTCTCGTCCATGTTTGCCCGGCTCAACACTGAGCCGGGTTTTTTTTGGGAAAGTTGGGGGTCAGTAGAGAGTTTCGAGGATTCGGTGGTCTCGGTGGCTGCAGACTCTTAGGGTTCAGGTTTCAGGTTTCAGGTTTCAGGAAAAACTGGGCATCGCCACCACCTGAACCCTGAAACCTGAACCCTGAAACCTAATCAACCCCCAACCCCAAAATCCTCATGCAGCCAGTCGCGCAGCACGTCCATGCGCGGGGCCGTAGCGGGATAGTCCGGAACCAGCCCGTCGATGAAGCCGCGTTGGCGAAACGGTTCGACCAGATCCGGGTTGCGCGCGATGATGTGGACCGGCACCGCACCGCTGGCCTCGTGGCCGGTGATGATGGCGGCGGGCTGGTGGTCGCCGAGCAGGATCAGCAGGGTGTCGTCATCGAGGAAGCGGGCGGCCCACTCCAGGCTGACGTGCATGGAGTACTCCACGCTCATCGCGAAATGATCGCGCACCCGCTCCATGTCCTGCCACAGCACCTGCGGCGGGTCGCCGTAGCCGCGCCAGCGCTCGAAGATCGAACCGTCGCCGACGGCGTCCCAGTCCTCTTCGACCTCGATGATCGGCGTCCACGGCGCGTGCGAACTGATCAGGGCGATCTGGGCAAACAGCGGGCGCGGTGCGTTGGGGCGCAAGGTGCGCTGGAACCGGTCCAGCGTGAACTGGTCCGGCATGGTCACCCAGTTCAGCGGCGGACCGGCATAGCCCAGGTCGCGCGCGGCGTAAATGCGATCCCAGCCGTGCTGCCGGCCCTCCGGCCAGGCCATGGTGATGGCCGGCATGACCGCCATGGTTTCGTGCCCGGTGGCGCGAAAATCGTCGATCAGGGTATTGCGGTAGGAATCCAGCAGCAGCCGGTACCACAGCTGGTTGTCGATCCAGCGACCGCTCAGGGTGGTGGCGTGCGCCAGCCAGGACTGGCCACCGCGGATCGGGGCCTCCAGCAGGCCGGTGGCCATGGCCAGGCCGGCCTCGCGCAGCCGGGTTTCCTTGCGCTCCAGGGTTGGCACCACCACCTCGCGGAAGCGGTCCAGCTCCAGCACCGTGGCGCCATAGGACTCGATGAAGACCAGCAGCACGTCGCTGTCGGCCAGGCCCGGCAAGGCGGAGGCCGGTCGCGGCACCTCCGGTGCGGCCGCGACGAATTCCATGTGCGCACGGTGGGTGCTGCGCAACTGGTTGATCTGGAAGCTCAGCGTATCCCAGGAAGGCGTGCGCGCCCCCGGCAGCAAGCGCTGGTTCTGGATTTCCAGCACGCCCATGACCAGCGCGGCGAAACCAAGAATTGCGGCCGTGAACAGGCTGACGCCGTTGCGTGCCCGCCCTGGCTGCAGCGCCCGGCCGAGGACGAATAACAAGACGGCCAGGCCCCCGATCACGCCGATGAAGACGGCGATGGCGGCGGTCCGCCCCAGGTTGCCGTCGAGCAGATGAAAACTGGCGCTCAGGAGATTGACGTCGAAGTACAGGTTCAGCGGCCGGCTCAGGACCTGGTGGGTCGCCCCGTCGCCCAAGCCGAGCACCAGCGAGACGAGCAGCAGTGCGGCAATCAGCCACCGGATTGCCCGAGTCAGCGGCCGATCCGGCAGCAGCGCAAACAGCATGACCAGCGCCCAGGCTTCCCAGGCCAGCCAGCGCGCGCCGCCGTCAAAGCCGAAACGCA
>SKKM01000009.1 GCA_007121485.1 Wenzhouxiangella sp.
CGGCGCACGGCCGCGTCGGCGCCGCCGATGGACAGGCCGACCAGGCAACGGTCATAGTCCGGGTAGCGACAGTTGGCGCCGGCCCAGACCCAGTTCTGGTCTTCAGCTTCGGCCAGGGCGTCGACGTCGATGATCACGTCCCAGTCCGGACGTTCGTCGCGATACTCCTCGCGGCTGGTCACGCGCCAGATGCCGCGCACGTGGTTGGCGTCGCGCCAGAAGTTGTAGATCTGTCCGCCCATCAGCGATGGGAAGGCGATGCGGTCATCAGCGGTCAGAATCTCCAGGTTGCGCTCGTGGATCGCCTCGAAATACGGGTGGCTTTCCAGGAATTCGACCGAGCGCTCGTTCTGCTCGCGCGCCCAGTCCAGCGCGCGTTCGCTCTCGATCTCCTCCAGCCACAGGAACGGATCGTCCTCAGCGGCCATGGTCGCTCCGGGCAGCGCGAGAACCGCGGTCAGGGTCAACAGGGGCAAGGTCTTGGTCATGTAGCGTGGTCCTATTCAGTTCCATTGCAATAAGGTGGATGCCGAGGGTTGCCTTGCTTTTAGTCAAAGCGCAGGTGCCGCACCGAGCGGCCCTCGTTGGCGATTTCCTTGAGCGAGTCGATGCCAATGGCGATCTGGCTGTCGACGAAACGCTCGGTGATGATGCGGTCGGAGGCGTCGGTCTTGACGCCGTCGGGAATCATGGGCTGGTCGGACACCAGCAGCAGCGCGCCGGCCGGGATCGAGTTGGCAAACGCGGTGATGAAGATGGTCGCGGTTTCCATGTCGATGGCCATGCAGCGCGTGCGGCGCAGGTACTTCTTGAACGCCCGGTCGTGCTCCCACACCCGGCGGTTGGTGGTGTAGACCGTGCCGGTCCAGTAGTCCTTGTTATGGTCGCGGATGGTGGACGAAATCGCGCGCTGCAGGGTGAAGGCCGGCAGCGACGGCACCTCAGGCGGAAAGTAGTCGTTCGAGGTACCCTCGCCGCGGATGGCGGCGATCGGCAGGATCAGGTCTCCGAGCTGGTTCTTTTTCTTCAGCCCCCCGCACTTGCCCAGGAACAGCACCGCCTTCGGCTCCACGGCACTGAGCAGGTCCATGATGGTGGCGGCATTGGCGCTGCCCATGCCGAAATTGATGATCGAGATGTTCTCGCAGGTGGCGTTGCGCATGGCCTTGTCGCGGCCGCGCACTTCCACGCCCATGAAGGCGGCGAACTTCTCCACGTAGTTGTCGAAATTGGTCAGCAGGACGTACTTGCCGAAGTCCTCGACCGGCGTTCCCGTATAGCGCGGCAGCCAGTTCTGCACGATGCTCGGCTTGTCCAACATGCCTTTCTCCTTTGAGCGAATTGCAACGATTCCGGGCCAGGGGGTCCGTGCCCGATCAGCGGACGACACGGCAAGCCGCGCTTGCACTACGCTTGAGGCCGACCATGAGCGCAAATCCCAGCATGACAGACCGCGCCGCCAGGCCCGTGATCGGGCTGCTCGTCTGCGCCGCCATCGCCGCTGTGGCTTGGTTGCTCGTGCGCCTGCTGCAGGATCTGCCCGAGCCGATCTCGAATGCACCGGCCTCGCCGATGGTGCTCGCTATTCTAGCGGGGCTGGCGTTGGGCGGGGTCGCTGCGCGGCGGCCCTCTTGGCAGCCAGGCCTGGCGCTGGCCCGAGGCCCGCTGTTGAAAACCGCGGTCGCGCTGATCGGCCTGCGGCTGAGCCTGGTCGAACTGGGCTTGCTTGGGGGCCGCGCGCTGCCGCTGGTGGTGCTGGTCGTCTTGAGCGGGCTGGCGCTGACCTATTGGCTGGTGCGCAGCGCCGGCGGCAACCGGCACCTGGCCGGACTGCTGGGCGTGGGTACGGCCATCTGCGGCGCCTCGGCCATCGCCGCGCTGGCCCCGGCCCTGAAAGCGCGTCCGCAGGAAACCGCCTATGCCGTGGCCTGCGTGGCCCTGGTTGGCCTGCTGGCTACCCTGTTCTACCCCTTCATTCTGCCGCCGCTGCTGGCCGACCCCGTCGCGGTCGGCCTGGTCATGGGCGCGGCCATCCACGATACCGCGCAGGTCACCGCGGCCGCTGCGGCGCATGAGCAGCTGTGGCAGCTCGACGGCACGCTTAATGCCGCTACCGTCACCAAGCTGATCCGCAACTTCAGCATGGTGCTGGTCATCCCGCTGCTGGCCTGGATGCTGAGCGAGCCCGGCAGCCGCATGCGCTACGTGCCGGTGCCGCTGTTCATCCTGGCTTTTCTGGCCCTGTCGGTCGTGCGCAGCGCCGGCGACGCCGCCCTGGGCGCGGATCACGCCGCCTGGCAGGACCTGATCGCCGTCGCGGGCCAGATCAGCCAGTTCCTGTTTGCCATGGCCATGGCGGCGATCGCGATGGGCATTCGTTTCACGCAACTGCAGGCACTGGGCTGGAAACCCGCCGCCGCGGCGCTGGCCGCGGCGCTCGCCGTGCTGGTCATTGCCGTAGGCTGGGTTCATTTCGTGTCCCCAAGCGCGCTTTAAACGCCTTGCGGCCCGCGCTGAACGGTACACTCAAGGCTTGTCGTCATCAGCAGAGCCTTCATGCGCTGGACCATCCATAAATTCGGCGGCAGCAGCCTGGCCGACGCCGACTGCATCGCCCACGTGGCCACCCTCCTGGCCGACCGAAAGGAAGACGACGGCCAGGCCGTGGTGGTCTCGGCCATGGCCGGCGTCACCAACACCCTGCTCGAACTGGCCGGCCTCGCCGCGCATGGCGGCGGGGACTGGCAAGGACCGCTGCAGGAACTGCGCCGCCGCCACCTCGAGACCGCGGAGCGCCTGGTCGAGCGGCCCGAGCTGCAGGCCCATGTGCTCGAACAGGTCAAGCAGCGCTTCGTCACCCTGGAACAGCTGCTGGCCAGCCTGGCCCTGATGGGTTCGGCGCCGACCGAGGCGCTGGAACTGATTTCCGGCTTCGGCGAGTTGCTCTCGGCCGAACTGCTGACCGCCCGCCTGCAGCAGTCCGGCGAGGCGGCCGTGTTCGTCGACGCGCGCGAGGTCCTGCGCACCAAGCCGGCGGCGCTGATGGTGACGGTCGACTGGGAAACCAGTGGCCAGCTGCTGGCCGAGCTGATGGCCAGGCAGCCGTCACGGCGTTACGTGATCACCGGCTTCATCTGCCGCACCGTGGACGGCCGCATCTCCACGCTGGGCCGCAACGGCTCGGACTACTCGGGCAGCATCTTCGGGCGCCTGCTCCACGCCGACGAGATCCATATCTGGACCAACGTCGACGGCCTGTTGTCGGCCGATCCCGGTGCCGTGCCGCAGGCCGAGCTGCTGCAACACCTGTCCTACCGCGAGGCCTTCGAACTGGCCTACTTCGGCGCCCGCGTCATTCATCCGCAGGCGCTCAGTCCGGCCCAGGAATGCGACATCCCGGTGTTCATCCGCAACACCTTCAACCCGGACTGTCCGGGCACGCGCATCGACTCGGCCGGCCACCCGGAGCCGCCGGTCAAGGGCATTTCCGGCGTCGGAAAGATGGCCCTGATCAACATCGAGGGCGCCGGCATGATCGGCGTCCCCGGCACCGCCGAGCGCATCTTCGGCGCCCTGCACCGGGCCTCCATCTCCGTTTCCATGATCTCGCAGGGGTCCTCGGAACACTCGATCTGCGTGGTGGTGCCGGGCGAGGCGGGCGAAACCGCCCGCGCCATCCTCGAGCAGGTGTTCGATCGCGAACTGCGCCACGGCCAGATCCACCGCATCAGCCTGCTGTCCGACATCCGCATCCTGGCCATCGTCGGCGAGGGCATGACCGGCCGACCCGGCATCGCCGCACGCCTGTTCGGCGGCCTGGCCCGCGCCGGCATCAACGTGCGCGCCATCGCCCAGGGCGCGTCCGAACGCAACATCTCGGTGGTCATCGACGAACACGACGCCGAGCGCGCGCTCAAGGCCATCCACGCCGGCTTCTATCTCTCGGAGCAGACCCTGTCGATCGGCCTGATCGGCCCCGGCCACGTGGGTTCGGCCCTGATCCGCCAGATGCTGGAGGCCGCCGAGCGCCTGAAGCGCGACGCCAACCTGGACCTGCGCCTGCGCGCCGTGGCCAGTTCCAGCCGCATGCGCTTGAGCGAAACCGGGCTGGAGCCCGAGGACGCGCGCAACCCGCTGGGCGCGGAACCCGAAGCCCTGGACCTGGAGCGCTTTGTCAGCCATATCCATGACGACCACCTGCCGCACGCGGTGATCATCGACTGCACCGCCAGCAACCAGGTCGCCGACCACTACCTGGAATGGATCCAGCGCGGCATCCACGTCATCACCCCCAACAAGCACGCCGGCAGCGGCGACCTGGCCCGCTATCTTGAACTCAAGCGGACGCTGGAATCCTCCAGCGCGCGCTGGCGCTACGAGGCCACCGTCGGCGCCGGGCTGCCGGTTATCCAGACCCTGCGCGACCTGCTCGACACCGGCGACCGCCTGCTGTCCATCGAAGGCATCTTTTCCGGCACCCTGGCCTACCTGTTCAACCGCTTCGAACCCGGCATGTCCTTTGCCGCGCTGGTGGGCGAGGCGCGCGCGGCCGGCTATACCGAGCCCGATCCGCGCGACGATCTGTCCGGCATGGACGTGGCTCGCAAGCTGGTCATCCTGGCGCGCGAAATGGGCCTGACCGTCGGACTCGACCAGGTCGAGGTCGAAAGCCTGGCGCCGGCCGAGCTCAACGGCCTCAGCGTGGCCGAGTTCCTGGAGCGCCTGGCCGAGCACGATGGCGCCATGGCCCGACGCCTGGAAGCCGCCCGGGGTTCCGGCAGGGTGCTGCGCTATGTCGCCTCGCTGGACCGCGACGGCAAGGCCGCCGTCGCGCTGAAGTCCCTGCCCGGCCATCACCCCTTCGCCAACCTGGCCCTGACCGACAACGTGGTCGCTTTCCGCACCGAGCGCTACCGCGACAATCCCCTCATCGTCCAGGGACCGGGCGCCGGACCGGACGTCACCGCCGGCGGCGTGTTCGCCGACCTGCTGCGTGTGGCCGCCGGGCTCGGGGCGCGACTGTGACCCGGCGCAAGCAGGCCACGGCCTTCGCGCCGGCCAGCGTCGGTAACGCCGGGGTCGGCTTCGACCTGCTCGGCTTTGCCATCCGCGGCGCGGGCGATACCGTCACCGCCACGCGCAGCGAGACGCCGGGCGTGGTCATCGAAGCCATTACCGGCACGGTCACCGATCTGCCGCGCGATCCGGACAGGAACACCGCCGGCAAGGCCGTGCTGGCCCTGCTGCAGTCGGAACGGGTCGACTTCGGCGTGAGCCTGCAGATCCACAAGGGCATTCCGCTGGGCTCCGGGCTGGGCGGTTCGGCGGCCTCGGCCAGCGCGGCGCTGATGGCGGTCAACGCCCTGATCGACCGGCCGCTGGAGACCGCGGCGCTCTACCGCTACGCGCTGATCGGCGAAACCGTGGCCTCGGGCTCGGTGCACGGCGACAATGTCGGCCCGCAGCTGCTGGGCGGGCTGGTGCTGGCCTCGGCCGAGCAACTGTTCCGCATCCCGGTGCCGAAAGGACTGTACTCGGCCGTTGTTCACCCCGACCACATCGTCGAAACCCGCACCGCCCGCATGGCCCTGAGCGAGGGCTTCGGGATCGAGACCATCGTGGCCCAGCAGACCCGGCTGGCGCTGTTCCTGAGCGGCTGCTACCGCGACGATCTCGACTTGATCCGCGCCGGCCTGGCCGACGTCCTGGTCGAGCCGCGCCGGGCCCACCTGATTCCGGGCTTCAGCGAGGTCAAGCAGGCCGCGCTCGATCACGGCGCGCTGGGCGCCTCGATCTCGGGCGCCGGTCCGAGCGTGTTCGGCTGGTTCGAGAGCCGAGCTCAAGCCGAGCAGGCCGGCGCGGCCATGGTCGCGGCCTTCGGCCGGCACAAACTCAATGCCACCGCCCTGGTCTCGCCCCTGGAAGCACCCGGTGCCCGGGTGCTCGAGGATGAGTCCAGCCCGATCCAGGTGCGCTACCCATGAACGATTGTCCATGACCGATTGCCCATGAACTACCTGAGCACCCGCTCCGAGACCGCCGCTGCGGACCTGGCCACCGCCCTGCGCCGCGGCCTGGCGCCCGATGGCGGGCTGTACGTGCCGGAAAGCATTCCCCGGCTCGATCCTGCAAGCCTGCCCGGCGCGCCGGGCCTGCCGGCCACGGCGGTTCAGCTGCTCGCGCCCTACTTCAGCGGCAGCACGCTGGCGGCCGACCTGGCCGACATCTGCACCGAGGCCCTGGAACTGCCGCTGCCGCTGATCGATTTCGAACCGGGCCACAGCTGGATCCTGGAGCTTTTCCACGGCCCCACCGCCGCCTTCAAGGACTTCGCCGCGCGCTTCCTGGCCGCCTGCATGGGCCGGCTGCGGGCCGAGCATGAGCCGATCCAGACCGTGATCGTCGCGACCTCGGGTGATACCGGCGGCGCGGTGGCCGCAGCCTTTCATCGCCGGCCCGGCTTCCGCGTCGTGATTCTCTATCCGGAAGGCCGCGTCTCGGCGCGCCAGGCCCACCAGCTCGGCGCTTTCGGCGACAACGTCCATGCCTTCCGTGTGCAGGGCAACTTCGACGACTGCCAACGCCTGGCCAAACAGGCCCTGAACCACCCGCCGCTCAACCGGACGCTGCACCTGACTTCGGCCAACAGCATCTCCATCGGCCGCCTGCTGCCGCAGATCAGCTACTACGCCCACGCCAGCCTGCAGTTGTGGCGCGAGCTGTCGCGCCCGGTCGACGTCATCGTGCCCACCGGCAACCTCGGCAACGCCCTGGCCTGCATCCTGGCGCGCGAAATGGGCCTGCCCATCGGCGAGGTCGTGCTGGCCACCAACGCCAACCGCACCCTGCCCGATTACTTCTCGGGCCTGGACTACCGCGGCCGCCCTGGACTGGCCACCCTGGCCAACGCCATGGATGTGGGCGACCCGAGCAATTTCGAGCGCCTGGCCTGGTTTTACCGCGACCGGGACCTGCGCGATGCCGACGTTCGTGCGGTCAGCGTTGACGACGGCACCATCCGCCGGACCATTCGCCGCACCGACGCGGCTCAAGGCATGGCCCTGTGCCCGCACACGGCCTGCGCGATCGAGGTGCTGCACCAGCGCCGCGAGTCGGGCATCACCACCCCACACCTAATCGCCGCCACCGCCCATCCGGCCAAGTTCAACGAGGTGGTCGAGCCGCTACTGGGCCGGACGATCGAGCCGCCGCCGGCCCTGGCCGAATTGTTGAACAGGCCCAGCCACGCAGAGCCGCTCGCGGCGAACTTCGCGAGCCTGGGGCAGGCCTTGCACAAAATGGCTGCCGGCTGAATGACCAGGCTCCAGGCCAGCATGCCGCGACTCAAGCCATAGGCGGTCCAGGGATGCAGGCCGGCAACGAACAGCGTGCGCTGTTGCTCGCCCTCGGCGCGGTGCTGCTGTGGTCCACCGCTGCCACCGCTTTCAAGCTCTCGCTGGAACACCTGGCGCCGGTGCAGCTGCTGGCCTGGGCGAGCCTGGTCGCGGTGCTGGCCCTGGGCCTGCTGCTGCTGGCGACCGGGCGCCTGGGCGAGGTGCTGCGCGGCAGCCGGCGCGACTACCTGCGCTCGCTGGCGCTGGGCCTGATCAACCCGCTGGCCTACTACCTGGTCCTGTTCGAGGCCTATGACCGGCTGCCGGCCCAGGAAGCGCAGCCGCTCAACTACACCTGGGCATTCACCCTGGCGATCCTGGCCGTGCCGCTGCTTGTCCATCGGCTGTCGCGGGCCGACGTCATCGGGGGCCTGATCGCCTATTCCGGGGTCTGGGTGATCGCGACCCGGGGCGAGATCTTCGCGCTGGAGTTCGCCAATCCGATCGGCGTTGCCCTGGCTTTGGGCAGCACGGTGCTGTGGGCGCTGTACTGGATCTACAGCGCGCGCGACAAGCGCGACCCGCTGGTGGCGCTGTTCTGCAACTTCGCCTTTGCCTTGCCCTTCGTGCTGCTGGTGTGTGCCTTGAGCGCAGGCTTGAGCCTCCCCGACTGGCGCGGGCTGGCCGGTGCGGCCTATGTCGGCGTGATCGAGATGGCGCTGGCCTTCGCCCTTTGGCTGGGCGCGATGCGGCTGACGACGAGCACGGCGCGCATCAGCAACCTGATCTTCCTGTCGCCCTTCCTGTCGCTGTTCTTCA
>SKKM01000240.1 GCA_007121485.1 Wenzhouxiangella sp.
GGCATCCAGGAAGAGGTCTTTGCCGGCCCGCACCCGGCCGGCAATTTCGGCACGCACATTCACTACCTGTGCCCGGTGGGTCGCCAGCGCACGGTGTGGACGGTCGACTACCAGGACGTGATCGCCATCGGCCACTTGTTCGTCAGCGGCCAGCGTTACACCCAGCGCGTGGTGGCACTGACCGGCCCGCGCGTCGAGCGGCCGCGCCTGGTTCGAACCCGGCTCGGCGCCAGCACCGATGAGCTGTGCCGCGGCAACCTGCTCGAAGGCCCGAACCGCATCATTTCCGGGTCCGTGTTCGGCGGACACCATGCGCGTGACGGCCTGGCCTGGCTGAGCCGCTGGGCCAACCAGGTCACCGTCATCCGCGAGGACCGCGAGCGTCGCCTGTTCGGCTATCTATCGCCGGGTCTCGAGCGGCACTCGAAGATGAATATCTATTTGTCCAGCCTGATGCGCGGGCGGCGTTTCGATCTGACCAGCACCACCAACGGCAGCGAGCGCGCCATGGTGCCGCTCGGGCAATACGAGATGGTCATGCCCATGGACGTCCTGCCCACACAGCTGTTGCGGTCGCTCATTGTCGGCGATCTGGAGATGGCCGAAAACCTCGGGGCGCTGGAACTGATCGAAGAGGACCTCGCGCTGTGCACCTACGTGTGCGTGGGCAAATACGAGTACGGCCCGATCCTGCGGGACGTGCTCGAGCAGATTCAGAAGGAGGGTTGAGTGGGACTGAGAGCCTTCGTCGACCGGCGAATTGCCCCGCACTTCGAGCGCGGCGGCAAGTATCACCGGTTCTATACCTTTTACGAAATGTTCGACACCATGCTGTACAGCCCGTCCAGCACCACGCGCGCCACGGCGCACGTGCGCGACGGGCTGGATCTGAAGCGGGTGATGATGACGGTGTGGTTCGCCGCACTGCCGGCGCTGTTTTTCGGCATGATCAACGTCGGCTACCAGGCCAACTTGCAGATCAGCGAATTCGGCTACAGCCCGATCCCCGGCTGGCGCACCGACCTGGTCGCCATGCTGATCGGCTTCGACCACACCAACTGGATCGCCAACCTGCTGCACGGTGCGGTCTACTACGTGCCGATTCTCATCGTGACCTATCTCGGCGGGTTCATCTGGGAGGGTCTGTTCGCCTGGAAACGCGGCCACGAGGTCAACGAGGGCTTCTTCGTCACCGGCATCCTGTTCACCCTGATCCTGCCGCCGGCCATTCCGCTGTGGATGGTGTTCTTAGGGATCACCTTCGGCGTGGTCGTGGGCAAGGAAGTCTTCGGCGGCACCGGCAAGAATTTCCTCAATCCGGCATTGACGGGCCGCGCCTTCCTGTTCTTCGCCTATCCGGCCTATCTCACCGGCGACTCGATCTGGACCGCCGTGGACGGCTTTTCCGGCGCCACGCCGCTGGCCATGGCCGCCCTGGGCGACCTGGACTTCAGCGCAGGCCTGACCGCCAACGCTTCGCTGGCGCCGGAAGTGGACCTGACCTGGATGCAGACCGCGCTGGGCGGCATCCAGGGTTCGATCGGCGAGACCTCGACCGTGGTCATCGCCTTCGGCGCGCTGATCCTGCTGCTGACCAAGATCGCCTCCTGGCGCATCATGCTGAGCATGCTGCTGGGCATGATCGCAATGGCCAGCGTGCTCAACTGGGCCGGCAGCGAAACCAACCCGATGTTCGCCATGCCCTGGTACTGGCACCTGACCCTGGGCGGCTTCGCCTTCGGCCTGGTTTACATGGCCACCGACCCCGTTTCCGCTTCCATGACCAACGCCGGCAAGTGGGTGTTCGGTATCCTCATCGGGGTCATGGTGGTGCTGATCCGGGTGGTCAACCCGGCCTTCCCCGAGGGCGTGATGCTGGCCATCCTGTTCGGCAACCTGTGCGCGCCCCTGATTGACTACGTGGTCATCAAGGCCAACATCGCGCGCCGCAAGCGCCGCCTGCAGGGGGTGCCCAGTGAAGGATAAGAACAGCATCGGCAACATCATTAACGTGGCGGTTGGCGTCTGCCTGGTTTGCGCGGTCATCGTCTCGACCGCGGCCGTGACCCTGCGGCCGCTGCAGGAGGAGAATCGGGCCAGCTTTCGCCAGCTCAACGTGCTGCAGGCGGCCGGGATCTACGAGCCGGGAATGAATGTTTCCGAAGCATTCCAGCGCATCGATCGGCGCATCGTGGAATTCGATACCGGCGAGTACGTGGACCCGCCGGGCGGTTTCGATCCGGTCCGCGCGGTCCGCGACCCCGCGCAAAGTCGCGCCTTGACCGGCGACCCGGCCGGCATCGGGCGCCGAACGCACTATGGCGAGGTGTTCCTGGCCCGGGACGAGGCGGGTCGACTGGAGCGCGTCATCCTGCCGGTGCATGCCTACGGCCTGTGGTCGACCATGTATGCCTTCCTGGCCCTGGAGCCGGATCTGAATACCGTTGCCGGCATCAGTTTCTTCGAGCACGGCGAGACGCCGGGACTGGGCGGCGAGATCGAGAACCCGCGCTGGCAGGAAGGCTGGGTGGGTCGACGCATCCGTGACTCGGACGGCAACCTGGTCTTCCGCGTCGATCGAGGGCGTACGCCCGAAGGCGTGCCCGACGCCGACTATCGGGTCGACGGGCTGTCCGGTGCCACGATCACCTCGCGCGGGGTGGAAAACATGGTGCGCTTCTGGCTGGGGGATGAGGGCTACGGTCCCTACCTGGCCGGCCTGCAGCGCCGAATTCAAGCTGGGGAGGTCATGTAAATGGCAGAGTTGAAAACACGCGAAGTCCTGTTCGCCCCGATCTTCGCCAACAACCCGATCGCGCTGCAGATACTCGGGATCTGTTCGGCCCTGGCCATCACGACAAAGCTGTCGACCACCGTGACCATGTGTCTGGCAGTGATTTTCGTGCTGACCCTGTCGAACTTCTTCGTCTCGGTCATCCGCAACATGATCCCATCGAACATCCGCATCATCGTGCAGATGACCATCATCACCGCCCTGGTGATCGTGGTCGACCAGTTCCTGCAGGCCTACGCCTTCCAGCTCAGCCGCGAACTGTCGGTGTTCGTCGGACTGATCATCACCAACTGCATCGTGCTCGGACGGGCCGAGGCCTTTGCCATGCAGAATCCGCCGCTGATCTCGGCGGTGGACGGCTTCGGCAACGCGCTGGGCTATTCAGTGGTGCTGCTGGCGGTGGGTTTTTCGCGCGAACTGTTCGGTTCGGGCAGCCTGTTCGGCGTGCAGATCATGTCCCTGAGCACCGAGGGTGGCTGGTACGTGGCCAACGGCTTGATGCTGCTGCCGCCGAGCGCCTTCTTCCTGATTGGCGGTTTCATCTGGATCCTGCGCAGCGTGCGCGTCGAGCAGGTCGAGACAGAGCCTTACGAGATTGGTCCGAATACCCGGACCAGTCCGGCGTTTTAAGGAGCGGGCAGGGCGATGTTCGAGCATTACCTGAGTCTGTTCATCCGCGCCGTGTTCGTCGAGAACATGGCGCTGGCCTTCTTCCTTGGCATGTGTACCTTCCTGGCCATCTCCAAGAAGGTGGAGACCGCGCTCGGCCTCGGCATCGCGGTGGTCGTGGTGCTGACCCTGACCGTGCCGGTCAACAATTTCATCCTGCACAACTTCCTTGATGAAGGCGCGCTGGCGTGGACCGGCATCGCCGCGCTGGAGCAGGTCGACCTGCGCTTCCTGGGCCTGATGTGCTACATCGGCCTGATCGCCGCCATCGTGCAGATCCTCGAAATGGTGCTGGACCGCTACGTGCCGGCACTTTACAACGCACTGGGTATCTTCCTGCCGCTGATCACCGTCAACTGCGCGATCCTGGGCGCCAGCCTGTTCATGGTCGAGCGCAACTACCAGTTCGGCGAGTCGGTGGTGTTCGGGTTCGGAGCCGGATTCGGTTGGGCCCTGGCTATCGTGCTGCTGGCCGCGATCCGCGAGAAACTCAAGTACAGCGACGTGCCTGAAGGTTTGCGCGGCCTGGGCATCGTCTTCGTGATTACCGGCCTGATGTCGCTGGGCTTCATGTCGTTTGCGGGGGTGCAGCTGTGATCTGGACCGAAATCATCGCCGGCGTGGTGATGTTCACCGGCGCCGTGCTCGTCATGGTCGCCATGATCCTGGTCGCGCGGGCCAAGCTGGTCAGCACCGGCGAGGTCAACATCGAAATCAACGGCGACCCGGACAAGACCGTCACGACCAGCGCCGGCGGCAAGCTGCTGGGCACGCTGGCCGAGCAGGGGATCTTCCTGTCGTCCGCCTGCGGCGGCGGCGGCACCTGCGGCCAGTGCGTGTGCAAGGTCATCGACGGCGGCGGCGATGCACTGCCCACCGAACGCGAGAAGCTGACCCGCGGCGAGATCCGCGAGGGCCTGCGCCTGTCGTGCCAGGTCGCGGTGAAGCGCGACATGAAGATCGAGGTGCCCGAGGAGTTCTTCGGCGTCAAGAAGATCGAGTGCGAGGTCATCTCCAACGACAACGTGGCGACCTTCATCAAGGAGCTGGTGCTCAGGCTGCCGGAAGATCTCGATGTGCATTTCCGCGCCGGCGGCTTCATGCAGTTCGCCATCCCCGCCTTCGAGGCGCATTTCTCTGACTTCCAGGTGCTCAAGGAGTATCGCGACGACTGGGAGCGCTTCGACCTGTTCAAGCTCAGCCTGAACAACCGCGAGCAGGAGACGGTCAGGGCCTACTCCATGGCCAATTACCCGGAAGAGAAGGGCGTGCTCAAGTTCAACATCCGCATCGCCACGCCGCCGCCGCGCCAGGCCGATGCGCCCCCGGGCATTGCCTCGACCTATCTGTTCAATCTAACGCCGGGCGACAAGGTCACCGTGTTCGGACCTTTTGGTGAATTCTTCGCCAAGGACACCGATGCCGAGATGGTGTTCATCGGCGGCGGAGCCGGCATGGCGCCGCTGCGCTCGCACATCTTCGACCAGCTCAACCGGCTCAATACCAAGCGCAAGATCACCTTCTGGTACGGCGCGCGCTCGCTGCGCGAGGCTTTCTACGTCGAGGAATTCGACCAGCTGGCGGCCGAGCACGAGAACTTCACCTGGCACCTGGCCTTGTCCGACCCGCTGCCGGAGGACAACTGGACCGGCTACACCGGCTTCATCCACCAGGTCGCGCTGGACAATTACCTGAAGGATCACCCGGCGCCCGAGGACTGCGAATACTACCTGTGCGGGCCGCCGATGATGAACGCCGCCGTGCTCAGCATGCTCGACGACCTCGGTGTGGAACCGGAAAACATCCTGCTAGACGATTTTGGTGGTTAAGTTACGGCGGCGCCGGCTGCGGACCGGCGTCCTTGCGCTGGTCCTCGCGCTGCTGCTGGCGGCCTGCGAGCAGCCGCGCGATCCGGTCACTTTCAGCGGCGCCACCATGGGTACGGTCTGGACCGTGCGCGTCTCGCAGCTGCCCGCCGGAGTCAGCGGCCCGCAACTGCGCGCCGACATCGAGGCCCTGCTCGAGCAGGTCAACGCCGAGATGAGTACCTACCGCCCCGATTCGGTCATCAGCGCCTTCAACCGCGCCGAGGCGGGCGAGAGCGTGCGCTTGCCGGATGGCTTCGCCACGGTGCTGGCCGAGGCCTTGTACTGGGCCGAACTCACCGGAGGCGCTTTCGATCCCACTGCCGGCCCGCTGGTCAATCTGTGGGGCTTCGGTCCGGACCGCCGCCGCGATGACATCCCCGACGATGAGGAGATTCGCCAGGCCATGGAACGAGTGGGCTGGCAGCGGCTGGAATTCATTGCCGACAGGTCCACCCTGGTGCAGCCGGGCGGCGCATTCCTGGATCTGTCCGCCATCGCCAAGGGCTGGGGGGTGGACGTGATCGCCGAGCATCTGATCGATTCCGGCGTCTCCGGCTTCCTGGTCGAAATCGGCGGCGACCTGCGCACCCACGGGACGAGACCGGATGGACAGCCCTGGCGGGTGGCCATCGAGCGCCCCCTGGCGGGCGTGCGAGAGCTGCACGAGATTATCAGCTTGCGTGAGGTTGCAATTACAACCAGCGGAGATTACAGGAATTTCTTCGAGGCCGACGGCCGTCGTTTTTCGCACCTGATTGATCCGCGTACGGGTTTTCCGGTTGACCACAATACGGTCTCGGTGACCGCTGCCGCGGCGCGCTGTGCCACCGCCGATGTGATGGCCACCGCGCTCAGTATCCTGCCGATCGAGGAGGCCTGGTCGCTTGCCATCGAGCGTGATCTGGCGGTACTCTGGCTGCTCGCCGATGGCGATGAGCTGGCCGAGCGCATGACGCCGGCCTTTGTCCGCCTGACTGAAACCGGAGCCCTGTAATGCTGACCACCCTGATCCTGAGTATCGTCGTGATCCTCGGCCTGTTCGTGGCCATGATGGTCGGCGTGCTGATGGGCAGAGCGCCGATCAAGGGCTCCTGCGGCGGCGTCGGCTCCGAGGCCGAGTGTCCGTGCGGCCGCACACCCAAGACCTGTGGGGCGCGTCAGTCGACCGAGACTGACTAGAGCATCACGCAGAGACGCTGAGCCTCGGAAGGGCGCTTAGGAAAAAACGCTATTTCTTCCGGGCCGTTGGCCGAGCTCCCTTGCCTGGTTCCAGAATCATCTTGTTTTGGGTTCTATCCTCTGTGTTCCTCTGCGGCTCCGCGCCTCTGCGTGAGGAAAAAAAACCACGTGGCGAAGCGACAGCGCAGCCTTCGCTTTGGTGCTACCGCTTCAGGATGAATCGATGGTTGATGAGTTCGCTCAGGTTGGGCGGGAATTTCTTTGACTTGCGATCCTTGAAGGCATCGCGGTAGTAGTCGTTCAGCGCATGCAGGATGTCGCGTCGGCTGACAATGCCGAGCAGACGTCCGTTTTCTGCCACCGGCAGGTGGCGGTAGCGGTGGTTGACGAAGATCGAGGCCAGCGCGAAGATGTCCATGTCCGGTTCGACGCACACCGGATGCATCTTCATCATCGTCCGCACGGTCTGCTGCGGAGCCGGACTGCCGAAAAAGACCTCGTTGGACAGATGTTCCAGGCAGTCGCCTTCGGAAAGGAACCCGATCAGAATGCGGTGCCCCTCGGCGTCCTCCTCGACTACCGGCGCGTTGGAAATCTTGTGGCGCTTGAGGAAGGCAACGGCTTCATCCAGCGACAGGCTGGCGGTGACGGTACGCACCTTGCGGGTCATGAAATCCTGCGCCTGGGGCGCGGACGCTTGCTTGATCATTCAGACTCCCTCCGGGGGAACTCGAAGCCGGTTCCCCAAGTCTTCTCCAGTGCCATGAGTATAGACCGCGCCGACGGCTTGCGTCACGCCGCCGACCGTATGGCGCGCGCCAGTTTGCGGGACTTGGGTTCGGCCTGATCGGCGAGCTATACTCCTTTGACAACAACAAGCTGTGAGGAGATGAGGGTGCACAACATTCGCCAGATTCTGGAGGAAAAAGGGAGCGAAATCCTGTCGGTGGCGCCGGGCGATATGGTGATCGACGCCGTGCGCCGCATGGCCGAGCACGGGGTGGGTTCGATGCTGGTCATGCACGACGGGGAAATGAAGGGGATGTTTTCCGAACGCGACTATGCCCGCAAGGTGATCCTCGCCGGCCGCGCATCGCGCGAGACACGGGTCGAGGAGGTCATGAGCACGCCGGTGGTGACCATCGATCCGCGCGCCACCGCCGAAGAAGGTCTGGCCCTGATGACGCGCAAGCGCATTCGCCACCTGCCGGTCGTCGAGAAGGGCGCGCTGATCGGCCTGGTATCCATTGGTGACCTGGTCAATGCCGTGATCGGCGATCAGCGCCTGCTGATCGAACAGCTGGAAAGTTACGTGCGCGGTTGATCGGATCTGGAAAGCTCCGGGGTTCGCCGCAGGGCGTGTAGACCCGCCCACGCCGTGCCTGCCGCGCGACCGCCGCGCGGTATCATGCGGGAATGAACGATTCCCAGACCCCCAGCGCGGATTCCATCCGCCGCGTACTCGCCGAGCATGATCGCCCGCTGACCCGGCGCCAGCTGTCCGGCATTTTCGGTTTGAGCAAGGAAGACTCGGACCGCCTGATCAAACCCATCCTGGTCGAACTGGTCAGTACGGGTGAAGTGGTGCGCAACCGCAGGGCCGCCTACGGACTCGCAC
>SKKM01000181.1 GCA_007121485.1 Wenzhouxiangella sp.
CGGCCCGTCCTCATTCGGCGAGGCTGGCGTCCAGCTCTGCAACGGTAAACGGCTCGATCGCCTTGAGGATCGCGGTCTTGCTCATGTCCCGTCGCAGGTCGAACAGGGCCAGCGACTGCGCCGGGTCCACGGACTCAAGTGCTTCGAAGTTGATGCGCTCGAAATCCCCTCGTGTCGCCTTGACGCTGAAAAGGGCAACGCGACCGCTCCTGCCGGTCGCTGGATCGATCGCTTCAACCAGGCCGGTCACCAGCGCGGCCTGCGCGGTGGGTAGCCGTGCAAACACCTCGCCCAGCACCCGCAGGGCCACCCCGTGGATGTATTCGCTGTAAATCCGGCGCTTGCGCCTGACTCCCAGTTCCCTTTTCAGGATTCTGAGTTGATTGCCGTGGACTGACCACTCCTCGCAGGGAAACTCCTCCGCATCGGGCAAGCACAGCTCGACGGCTATGCTTCTCGAGTCTTCGCCGAGATCGAAGCCGACTTCCGTTTCCTGCGGCCAGGGAATCCGGCCCAGGTGGTCGGCCAAGACCTCGGTCATGATCTCCAGGTCGCTCCACACCCCTTCGAGCTCGCGACTGCGGCGCGCGGATTCAGCCGCCTGAAACGCCTCCCGGGCGGCGGCCCAGGCGCCGAGTTCGCTTTTGTACCGATCCCGACGCGCCTGGTTGCGGGCGGCCAGAGCTCGCCTGGCCGGCGGCCAGATCAGCGTCCACCAACTGCCCTTCAGCTCTGCCGGCCGCGCCGGTTGGTCGAGGTCGAAGTCTCGCGGCGTGAACTCCGGCGTGGCCCTGGGGGCCGGCGTGCCGAGCTGAATCCGGGTCAGCGCCTCGAGTGCCTGGTTGTGCCGGGCACAGTGCTCCTCCAGGACGGCTCTGAGCTGGTCTCTGGCCGCTGTCCGGAGCCGGGCCTGCACTTCCGCCGGGATGGGATCTCCGTTCTGGTGCACCAGCGTGATCCGGCCGCTGTCCTCCAGGCGTACCGTGACCTCCAGCCTGGTGACGTCCGCGTCCCCGGCCAAGCCCCGCCGGGTGGAGCCGGATGACGAGCGAGAACGACCCCGGCGATTGAGTTTTTCGCGATAGGCCAGACCGGTGCCCGGCAGGCCGGCATGGCCGAAGATGCCGCTGGGCGTCGCGCTGACCCGGGCGCCGCGCACGCCGGCCGAGACGCCGATGCCGCGTTTGCTGGCAACCAGGTTCAATCCTGGAGCGATCCTGACGCGACGCTGAAACCTGAACCCCATCTCTCAAATCTCTGCTGCTGCTTGGCGGGCTCGCAGCCTGCGAATCCTCACAGGTCGCGGGCAACGCGGAAGCCGACCCGCATGTCGGTTGAATCCTCGGCGCCGGACACGCGAAAGGCCGAACGCGACATGTCCGGCGTGCTGCTCCAGGAGCCGCCGCGGATGACGCGCTGGGTGCAGCCGGGGTTGATCCAGGCCGAACCATCGACGGGGGCGCGCACGAAGCTGTCGTGCCAGCAGTCCTCGGTCCATTCCATGACGTTGCCGCCCATGTCGTACAGGCCAAAAGGGTTGGCCTGCAGCGAGGCCACCGGCGCCGGGCCCCAGAAGCCGTCGCTGTAGCGCGGGAAGGCGACGCTCCAACGGCTGTTGGTCGGCGAGATATCGCCGTCGCCGGTGAGGTTTTCCAACGGCTCGGTCGGCGAATCGTCGCCCCACCAGAAGCGCGTCTGCGTGCCTGCACGCAGGGCGTACTCGAATTCCGCTTCAGACGGCAAGCGGTAGGGCCGGCCGGTCCGCTCGGCCAGCCAGTCGGCGTAGGCCGCGGCATCGCGCCACGAGACGTGGATCACGGGCAGATCCGGCTCCGCCTCGCGGCCCAGGTAGTCATGCCGCCAGTTGATCCGGTTGCGTCGGGTCATGCGTCCCGGGCGCGGCTCGTAAACCCGGGTCCAGCCGCGGCGCTCGGCGTCGGTCTGGTAGCCGGTATGCTCGATGAAGCGAGCGAATTCCGCCACCGTGGTCTCGGTCCGGGCCAGGGCGAAGCCGCGCTCGAAGGTCACCCGGTAGCGGGGACCTTCGTGGCTCTGGCGGCCGGGCTCGTTGTCGGGCGAGCCCTTCATGAAACTGCCGACCGGGATCACCACCATGGTCGGACCGTAGTCGTCGAGATCTCGCATCGGATCGGAGAAAATCTGGCCCGGGCTCAGCGCGCCGTACAGGCGCGCGGCGATCAGGCGGCCACGCACGGCTTCCAGCCGCCCGCGCTCCATGCCCATGGCCACCAGTTCGGTAAGCCGCTCGTCGGCCTCGTCGAAACGGCCCTCGGCGATCAGGTCCTGCACCGCCTGTTCGGCCGCTGCCAGTTTCTCGTCTCGAATCCGCACGATGCGGGCCTCGGCCCAGGCCATCAGCAGGGGGTCTGCGGCCAGGCCCCCGGCACGCTGGACCAATCGCTTGGCGGCTTCATGGTCAGACTCGCGGGCCAGCACGGCGGCCTCGTCGACCAGCTCGCGCTGAAGCTGCCGCAGGCCGCCCAGGGCCGCGATGTGGTCCGGCTCGATCTCGAGCACCTCGCGATAGCGGTCTGCCGCGCTGCGTCCAGGGGGTGAGAGCAGCCAGCCGCGGCTCCGCGCCGCTTCAGCCTGCTCGAGCAAGGCGACGATGACGGCGTCTTCTGGTTCAGCCGACCCCGCTTCCAACCGGGGCGAAAAATCCGTCTCGGGCTCGTCGACAAGCGCGAGCGCCTGCCCGGCCAGCGCCGCACAAGCCAGGGCCCACAACAGGACGACAATCAGCGGTATCGGCGGTCTGGGTGAATGTCTGGCAATCACAATGCAATCTGGTCTGGTTGTGGTCTGGCTGCGCCGCGGCGTCCCTTGGGACTGCTTGCTCGCCCGGGCCGACTTCGCATTATCCGGAAAACGGCGCGCGCTGACCACCGTGCCGCCATCGCGGTGCCACGGCGCTGACCGCTTTCGCGTATGCTCCACGCTGAATGAAAGCCCCCTTGTCCATGCTGCTCCCAAGCTCATCTGTCAGTGATCCGGATCGCCGGCACGCCGAAAACGCCGTGGCCGAGGCGCGCCTGGTTTCGAGTGCCGAACGTCTTGATTCGTGTGCCGAGGCGCTGGCTTCGGCAGAAGCCCTGGGGCTGGATACCGAATTCGTGCGCGAGCGGACCTTTTACCCGCGCCCCGGCCTGGTCCAGGTCAGCGATGGCGACACGGTCAGCCTGCTGGATGCCGTCAGCCTGCCGCACATGGCAGCCCTTGGCCGGCTGCTGGACGCAGGCGGACAGGTCAAGATCCTGCACAGCGTGGGAGAAGATCTCGAAGTGCTGCGCCTGCTCACCTCGACCCTGCCCCGCCCCCTGTTCGACACGCAGATCGCCGCGGCCATGCTCGGATTTCCGCTGCAGTGCCGCTACGAAAACCTGGTCGCCGAGGTGCTGGCGGTGGAGTTGCCGGGCGGCAAGGCAAGGTCCGACTGGTGCAAGCGACCGCTGACTCGCGACCTCACCACCTATGCGGCCCAGGACGTGATCTGGCTGCCCCGCCTGTATTCCATCCTGGCCGAGGCCTTGGAAGTCAAGGGACGTCTGGCGTGGCTGCGGGAGGACTGCGACCGCCTGGTGGCGGCGGCTCGGGATGATGTCGACGACGCTCCCGTCGTGCGCGTCAAGGGAGCCGGCAGCCTCAATGAGGATCAACTTGAGATTCTGGTGCGCCTGGCCGAATGGCGCGATCGAGAGGCGCGCCGGCGGGATCTGCCGCGCAGCTTCGTCATGCGCGACGAGTTGATGATGGCGCTGGCTGCCAGCGCACCCGGCGCCGAGCGCGAGCGCCAGCTGCGGGCGCTGCCGCCGCCGGTCCTTCGCCGTTATGCCGACGCCCTGTCCGACCTGCTCGCGGACACGCCGCTGAGCGAGTTCGAAAGACCGTCGGCGCTGCTCCCGCTCAGTCCCGATCAGCGCGAACGCATCAAGCAGTGCCAGGCCGCCGTCACGACAGTGGCCGCCGACATCGGGGTGGAACCGGCTCTGCTGGCCAGCCGGCGCGAGATCACGCGCGTGGTGCGCGGCGAACGGCCGGACTGGTTGGACGGATGGAGAGGGCAGCTGCTCGGTGAAATCTTCAAGGACTGAGCGGCCCGGTCCGAACCCTCAGTCTGCTACCATTCCCTCGCCCCTGCCCCGGTAGCTCAGGGGATAGAGCGACCGCCTCCTAAGCGGTAGGCCGCAGGTTCGAATTGCGCGCCAGGCGCGCAATCGCTGGCGCCGCAGGCGACAGTCCGAAGGACAAGCGGCCGTAAGGCCGCGCAGCAATCCTGCCCGGTCCGAACCCTCAGTCTGCTACCATTCCCTCGCCCCTGCCCCGGTAGCTCAGGGGATAGAGCGACCGCCTCCTAAGCGGTAGGTCGCAGGTTCGAATCCTGCCCGGGGCACCACTCCCTCCTAACCGCGAACAAACGCGACAAACCCCTCCAAAAACTCCGCAACCTGCTGCCGCAACTTACCATCCACATCGCCACCTTGCGGCATCAGCTGATCTGCCTTGGAGATCCGCAGGTAATCGGGATAAAGATTGCAGCCCAGCTGGCGCAGGTTGATCAAGGAACCTGCTTGCGCGAATGCGGTTCCAAAAGCCCCGGGAGTGGCGCCGGCCAGGGCCGTGGGGCGATGCCCGAAGGTGGGCTTCATTTCCGAACCCGGGCGGGTAAGCCAGTCGAGCGCGTTCTTTAACACACCCGGCATCCCGGCATTGTATTCAGGGGTCACGATGATCATGCCGTCGGCCTTCTTGATGCGCTGGCGCAGCGACTCTACCCCGGCAGGGATGCCCTGCTGCTCTTCGAGGTCTCCGTTGTACAAGGGGATCTCGTGCAGCATGGCCTTGTCAATCTGGGCTCCGTCCGGCGCGACCTCGATCATCAGGTCGATCAGGCGGGTATTGAGCGAAACCTTGCGCAAGCTTCCGCTGATGGCGATGAGCTTCATGTGCCTTCCTATGCTGAAAACCACGCGCACTCTACACTTAAGGCCGCGCTCGGCGCATGAAGGGCCGACGCGGCAGCATGCGCCCGCCCGTGGGCAGTACAATCGGGTCGATCAACTATCAGAACAAACGACAAGGATCGAATCATGGGCATGCTGGAAGGTAAGAAAGCGCTGATCGTCGGGGTGGCCAGCGCACGCTCGATCGCCTGGGGAATCGCCGAGGCCATGCATCGGGAAGGTGCGAGCCTGGCCTTCACCTACCAGAACGAAAAGCTCAAGTCGCGCGTCGACACCATTGCCGAGCAGACCCAGTCCAATCTGGTGCTGCCGCTGGACGTCACCAGCGACGAACAGATTGCCGCCGTGTTCGAAGCCATCGGGAGCGCCTGGGGCGGTCTGGACATCATTGTCCATGCGGTCGGTTTCGCACCGCGGGAGCAGCTGGAGGGCGAGTTTGCCGACGTGGTCGACCGCGAGGGCTTCCGCATTGCCCACGACATCTCGGCCTACAGCTTCCCGGCGCTGGCGCGTGCCGCCAGGCCGCTGATGCAGGGACGCCAGGGCGCCCTGCTGACCCTGAGCTACCTGGGCGCGATCCGGGCCATGCCCAGCTACAACGTCATGGGCCTGGCCAAGGCCTCTCTGGAGGCTTCGGTACGCTACCTGGCCCATGGACTTGGGCCGGACGGCATCCGCGTCAACGCGATCTCGGCCGGGCCGATCAAGACCCTGGCCGCGGCGGGCATCCCGAAATTCCGCGCCATGCTGGACCACGTCGAGCGCACCGCGCCGCTGCGGCGCAGTGTTTCGATCGAGGATGTGGGGAATGTCGCCGCCTTCCTGTGTTCGGACCTGGCCGCCGGCGTCACCGGCGAGATCACCTATGTCGACGCCGGCTACAACATTGTCGGCATGGCCGGCCTGGAGTAGCGCGACCCAGGCCGATCGGGGCGCCTGCCCGGCGGAATCCCGCCGGCCTCAGATGCGGTCTTCGACCACCCGGATGCGCGTGTTGGCGCGCAGATAGGCGAGCAGTCCTTCGACCTCTTCGTTCACCCGCCCGATCAGGATCTGCTGCCGGGCCAGCTGCCGTTCCTGCTCGCTGGCCAGCACCGGGTTGCCGGGCTGGACCGATTCCAGGCGAACCAGGGCAAAGCCGTCCACGCGCGGCAGGACATGCAGGGTCGGCGTTTCACCCGGCGCCGGCAGTCGGAACAGGCCGCTGAGAAAATCGGGGCCTTGCAGGAAATCGAAGCGACGGAGTTCCGGGTGCTCCGAAAACACCAGCCCTTCGTCGGTCTCGGCCAGTTCGGCCAGCGAAACGCCGGCATCCAGCACCTCGGCGCGCAGCGTCTCGGCCCGCGCACGGGCGGCGTCGCGGGCCTTGCGCTCGGCCAGGAGTTCGCGAATTTCGTCGGCGACATCGTCCAGCGGACGCGGCTCTGCCGGGTAGTGTTGATCGAGCTTGATCACCACCATCCGGTTGCGGTCGACCTCCAGGGGATCCGAAACGGTGCCGTCGAGCAGGACCATGTCGGAAAAGGCAGCGTCGACCACCTGACGGTAGCCGGCGACCCCGTCACCGCCTGCGCGGCTGACAGGACCGGCGCTGCGGATTTCCAGGCCCAGCTCCAAAGCCAGCGGCTCCAGCGTGGAGTCGTCGGCGAACACCAGGTCGACCAGGCGCTCGGACAGTTCGATGTAGAGGTCCTCGGCCTCGCGCTCGCGGAAATCCGCCAGGATCTCATCGCGCGCTTCCTCGAAACTCATGCCCTCGGGCTCGCGGACAGCGTCGAGCTGGATCAGGTGCCAGCCAAACGACGTCCTGACCGGTGCCGAGACTTCCCCGGTCAGGGTCAGATCGAACAATGCATCCTCAAAGGCCTCTACCATGTCACCGGCCTCGATCCAGCCCAGTTCACCGCCTTGTGCGGCCGAACCCGGGTCGTCGGAATACTCGCGCGCCAGTTCGGCAAAGGACTCGCCATCCAGAAGGCGGTCGAACAGCGTCTGCGCCAGCGCCTCGGTTTCGGCCTCATCGCGCTCGGCAGTCACTTCGAGCAGGATGTGCGAGGCCTGCCTCAACTCGGGAGTCAGGAAACGCTGACGGGCCGCGTCGTAGCGCTGCCGCAGTTCCTCTTCCGACAGCTGGGCATCGGCAGTCATGGCCACGGTGTCCAGTTCGACGTAAAGAATGCTGACCTCTTCGGTGGTCAGGAACCGGGACAGGTTGTCCTCGTAGTAGGCCAGAACGTCGTCGTCGCCGACGACGATCTCTTCCTCGAACAGCGCCGCCGGCACTTCGATCATGCTGATGCGCCGGGTTTCGTTCTGAAGACTCAGCATGCGGTCGATCTCGGTCTGAGTCACGATGGTGGAGGAGGCCACGCTGCTCGGCAGCATCCGCATCAGCAGATCCTCGCGCAGATCACGCTCGAAGGCGCGCGGGGTCAAGCCGGAAGCCCGCAAGGCCTGCTGGTACAACTCGGGTTCGAAGCGACCGTCGATCTGGAAGGCGGGAACCTGTCTGATCAGGTCGACCAGCATGTCGGCACTGATCACCAGGCCAAGTGACTCGGCATGCTGGCGCAGCAGCACCTCGTCGATCATGCCCTCCAGGTGCTGGCGCCGAACGACGGGCTGGTTGGTCGCTATCTCGTCGTAGGCTGCGCCCTGCTGCTGGCGCAATTCGGCGCGAAATCTCGCAAAGCTGGTCTGGAACTCGGATGTGCTGATCTCGTGGTCGCCGACGGTGGCCACGGCGTCCTGCGGCACGGCACGGATGTAGCTCTCCACACCGAAGAACAGGAATGGGACGGCGAGCAAACCGAGGATGAAAATGGCAACGATGCCGGTGACGCGTTCACGAATGGCTTGCAGCATGAGTGTCGGAAATGTGTGGTCGGTTGGGTGAAAAGTCGTTCAACAGGCGCTGAAACAAACAGGGCGCCCATCGGGCGCCCTGCGGGTGTTGGCGGAGTGGACGGGACTCGAACCCGCGACCCCCGGCGTGACAGGCCGGTATTCTAACCAACTGAACTACCACTCCTAAA
>SKKM01000147.1 GCA_007121485.1 Wenzhouxiangella sp.
ACGCCCAAGGCCGTGCTGGAAGCCATTCGCGAAGCGGTGCTCAAGATGATCGAGCAGCAGTACCGCGTCATGAACAAGGAGCTGACCCCGGCGCTGGCCGAGGAAGGTATCCACATCGTCCGGCGCAGCAAGTGGACGCGCAAGCAGCGGCGCTGGCTGCATTACCACTTCCGCCGCGAGCTGATGCCCGTGCTCAGCCCGCTTGGCCTGGACTCGGCCCATCCGTTTCCGCGCATCCTGAACAAGAGCCTGAATTTCGCCGTCTCTCTGGAAGGCCAGGACGCCTTCGGGCGCGACAGCGGCATGGCCCTGGTGCGGGCGCCGCGTTCGCTGCCGCGCATCATCCACATCCCCAAGAGCTACACCCGCGGCCCGAACGATTTCGTGTTCCTGTCCTCGATCATGCACGCCTTCATCGACGAGCTGTTCCCCGGCATGAAGGTACGCGGCTGCTACCAGTTCCGGGTCACGCGCAACAGCGAGCTGTTCGTCGACGAAGAGGAAATCGAGGACCTGGCGCGGGCCCTGGAAGGCGAATTGCTCGGGCGCGGTTTCGCCGAGGCCGTCAGGCTGGAAGTGGCCACCAACTGCCCGGACAACATCGTGCGCTTCCTGTCGGCCAAGTTCGGACTGCACGAAGACAGCGTCTACCGATGCGACGGGCCGGTCAACCTGAACCGCATGAGCGCCATCTGCGACCTGACCGACCGCCCCGACCTCAAGTTTCCGCCCTTCCAGCCGCGCACCGACAAGCCGCTGCAGCCCGGCGGCAACCTGTTCGCCGCCATCCGGCGCAAGGACTGGCTGCTGCATCAGCCCTACGACAGTTTCCAGCCCGTGGTGGATCTGCTCCGACAGGCTGTCAGCGACCCCTCGGTGCTGGCGATCAAGCAGACCCTTTATCGCACCGGCGTGGATTCGGCCATCGTCAGGCTGTTGATCGAGGCTGCGCGCGCGGGCAAGGACGTAACCGTGATCGTCGAGCTGCGCGCGCGCTTCGACGAGGAAGCGAACATCACCCTGGCCACGCGCCTGCAGGAAGCCGGCGTTCAGGTGGTCTACGGCGTGGTCGGCCACAAGACGCACGCCAAGATGATGCTGATCGTGCGTCGCGAACGCGGCCGCCTGCACCGCTACGTTCACCTCGGCACCGGCAACTATCACCAGGGAACGGCCAAGGCCTACACCGACTGGAGTCTGCTCAGCGCAGACCCGGAAATGGCCCAGGACGTGCACAGGATCTTCCAGCAGCTGTCCGGACTGGGTCGCGCCCAGGCCCTGAACCAGCTGATCCAGTCGCCGTTCGACCTGCACCGCTTTCTGCTCGACCGCATCGCGCGCGAGACCGCGCACGCCGAAGCCGGCCGGCCGGCCAGGGTCTGCGCGAAGATGAATTCGCTGACCGAGCCCGAGCTGATTCGTGCTCTTTACCGTGCCTCGCGCGCCGGCGTGCAGGTGCAGCTGGTCGTGCGCGGCATCTGCTGCCTGCGCCCCGGCGTTCCCGGCCTGTCGGAGAACATCCGCGTGCGCTCCATCCTGGGCCGCTTTCTCGAACACAGCCGCGTCTACCACTTCGCCAACGCCGGCCAGCCCGAAACCTATGCCGCCAGCGCCGACATGATGGAGCGCAACCTGTTCCAGCGGGTGGAAACCTGTTTTCCCATCCTCGACAAGAAAGGTGCCGAGCGCGTACTGCGCGAATCCATCGAGCTGGCCTACGCCGACAACCGCAGCGCCTGGGAGCTCCAAGCCGATGGCCGCTACGAGCTGGTCTACCCTGAGCCGGGCGAGGAAGGCATGGCCCTGCAGGACACCCTCATGGCGGAAGCCCTTGACACCTGAGCGCCAGATGTATGCTGCCATCGATCTGGGCAGCAACAGCTTCCACATGATTGTCGCCCGTGACGATCACGGTGAACTCCGGGTCATCGACCGGATCAAGGAAATGGTCCGGCTGGGCGGCGGCCTGAACGACGAGGGCCAGCTGGAGGAGGCTACCCGGGAAGCGGCGCTGAGCTGCTTGTCCCGCTTCGGCCAGCGGATCAAGGGCATACCGGACAGCAACGTTCGCGCCGTGGGCACGCAGACTTTCAGGCGCCTGCGCAACCCGGCCACCTTCCTGGTCGTGGCCGAAACCGCGCTCGGCAGCGCCATCGATATCGTCAGCGGCCGCGAAGAGGCGCGCCTGGTTTACATAGGGGTGCGGCGCAACATGCCGGCCGACGTCGAGCGCCGCCTGGTCATCGATATCGGTGGCGGGTCCACCGAAATCGTGGCCGGCGACAACCTTGAGCCGGTACTGGCCGAAAGCATACCCTTCGGCTGCGTCGCCACCACCCGCCAGGCCTTTCCGGACGGCCGGCTCGGCATCGAGCGCTGGCGCCAGGCCCGCGCCAAGGTGCTGGGCGAACTGCAGCAGTTCAGAGCCACTTTCCGCGACTATGGCTGGGACCAGGCCGTTGGATCCTCCGGCACGATCCGGGCCGTGCAGTCCATGATCACGCAGCTTCACCCCGACGAGCCGGCAGGCATCACGCGTCCGCTGTTGCGCGACCTGCGCGACCGCTTCATGGCCGCGGGCGAGATCGGGCGACTGGACTTGCAGGGACTGTCGGAACGCCGGCGGCCGGTGATTGCCGGCGGTATATTGATCCTGGATGCCGTCATGAAGGCCCTGCGCATCGAGCGTTTGCAGGTATCCGACTTCGCGCTGCGCGAGGGCCTGCTGTACGATCTGCTGGGCCGACTCGGCGCAGACGACCCGCGCGACCAGACCGTCAGCGGCATGGCGCGCCGCTACGAGTGCGACCCGGCCCAGGCCGAACGCGTCTCCGGCTGGGCCTGCACCGCTTTCGACCAGGTCGGGACCCCGTGGAAGCTGGGCGATGCGCACCGGGCCCTGCTGCGCTGGGCCTGTCAGCTGCACGAAATGGGCCTGGCCATCGCCCATGACGGCGCCGCCCAGCACGGCGGCTATATTCTCCAGCATGCCGACATGCCGGGCTTTACCCGCAATGAGCAGGCCCTGATGGCACTGCTGGTCGCCCTGCAGCGGGACCGGCCGGACCCGGAGCGCATCCAAAGCTTGCCGCCCCGCCTGCACCGGACCGCGCGCCAGTTGCTGGCCCTGCTGCGCCTGGCCGTGATCTTCAACCGGGCCCGGTCCGACAGCGACGCCGTGGATTTCCGGCTGACGGCAAAGAACTCGGACAAGCTGCAGCTGGCGTTGCCATCCGGGTGGCTGGATTCACACCCGCTGACCAGTCATGATCTCGCCGTCGAAATCGAGCAGTTGGCCCGCCTGGGGCTCGGTCTGAAGGTCGGGGCGCGCAAACGGAAGGCTGGCCTTGTCTAACTGGAAACCCGGCGGCCGCTTCGAATGGCTGCGACTGCGGGCGCGCATCCAGGCCGATATCCGGGACTTCTTCGCCGCGCGCGGCGTGACCGAGGTCTCGACCCCGCTGTTGACCACCTGCGGCGTCACCGAAGCCCAGATTCACAGCCTTGAACTGGCTGGTGGAGCGGGATTTCTGCGCACTTCGCCGGAGTATTTCCACAAGCGCCTGCTGGCTGCCGGCTTCGGCGATCTCTACGAACTGGGCCCGGTGATGCGCGCCGCGGAGCACGGTCGCCTGCATCGACCCGAGTTCACCCTGCTGGAGTGGTATCGCCTGGGCCTGGACTGGGAGCAACTGGCCAGGGAAACCCTGGATCTGATTGAGCACTGCAGCGCCCGCGTGGGTCAGCGCTGGACCTCGAAGCTGGTCGCCTGGCAGGCCCTTTTCATCGACACCCTGGGCTTCGACCCGCTCAGCCTGGCCGAGAATGAAGGCGCGGAACAGAAACTGATGGCGATGACCAGCGACCTGCCGTCCGACTGTGATCGTGTAATGCGCCTGGACTACCTCATGGCCACGCAGATCCAGCCCGGCCTGCCGCACGACCAGCTGACGGTGATTCACCACTACCCGGCGGACCTGGCCGCCCTGGCCGAGCTGGAGCCGCGCGACCCGCGGCTGGCGCGGCGCTTCGAAGTGTTCGCCGGATCAGTGGAGTTGGCCAACGGCTACCAGGAGTTGCGCGACCCGCAGGAACAGGCACAGCGCTTCGAGCGCGACAACCGGCGCCGCCGGGCGCTGGGATTGCGCAGCATGCCGGTCGACCATGCCCTATTGGCCGCCTTGACTCACGGGCTGCCACCCTGCTCCGGCGTCGCGCTGGGTTTCGATCGGCTGATGATGGTGCTGACCGGGGCGCGAGAGCTGTCAGAGGTCGTCGCCTTCGGCTGAGTCCGCCGTCTCGCCAGCCAGCGTCTCCCCGACTGGCACGGGAGCGACTGACCGGCGCTCCACCAGGCGCTGATGCATCAGTTCCACTCGCTCGCCCGGGCTCATGGCATTGGGGGCGAATTGTCGGCGCAACGCATCGGCATCGACTACCTGCAGCCCATCGGCCAGCTGCACCCACCAGGTGGCCGCTTCGTGATCCTTGTGGACGAGAAACCCGTGATCGAGCCGACCGTCGCGAAACTCGAGCGCGAGCAAGGTTTCGGGAAAAGTGCGCGCTACAATCAACGGTTCGGCAAGCCCTGGAGGGGGTGATCCGTAAATGACCTCGCCGTCGCTGAGCACAAGCTCCTGGACCCGGCCCGGCCAGATTTCCAGCAGCGCGTGACGCGCCGGCAAGGCGATCAGTGCCAGGAAGGCGAGCAGTAAGGAGACCCCGATCGCTCCGCGCCTGAGCCACCGGATTTCAGAGCTTGGCAACACAAAAAAAATATAGCACGATGGGCGCTTAGCGAAACAAAGCGGTCAACGCGCTCCGGCAACAGGAATCGCCATTCGCATGAAGCAGCAAGCACAAATCCGCCTGGCCAAACCAGAAGAGCTGGAGGCTGTCGCCCGGGTCATCGAAGCGCGGCTTCCGGATCTGGTTCAGTCGGGCTCCCAGGGCACCCCGCTCAAGCATCAGCTCGGCGGCCTGCTCGAAGACGGCTGCCTGGTCGTTGCCGAAGTGGACGGACGCTATGCCGGCGTTCTCGCGCTGGATCTGCTCAAGCAGCAGCTCATCGCCTGCCACTTGAACCCCGCGCTGCTGGACAAGTCCGCGCCGCGCCGGCTGATCGCCGCTGCCGAACAGCGCGCGCTGCTCTACGGGCTACGCTCGCTGCGCTGCAACATCCAGCCGGCCGCCGTGCGCTTCATGTTCTCGATCGGTTATGACCTTGAATCGGAGGAAGCCGATGCGGACGGGCCGATTCCGGTCCGCAAGTCACTCGAAGCCAACGCCGAAGACTGGATACGCGACGTGTTCCAACTGCACCGGCAGCTGGGCATCGCCGAATCCTATGGCCCACGCCATCGCCTGACCATGATCGAAGACTGCCGCAACCTGGAATCCATCGGCTTCGACATCTATGAGCGCGAACAGTGGCTGCATCCAGGCGCGGCGGCAGCCTGGCGCAGGATGAGCGGAGCCGCCGCCAGCGCCGGCATCGTGCTTCAGGTCGTGTCCGCCTATCGCGGCCGCGACTACCAGGCCGGACTGATTCGCGCCAAGCTCGAAAAGGGCTGGGGCATCGAGCGCATTCTGACCGTGTCCGCCGCACCGGGCTTCAGTCAGCACCACAGCGGCCGGGCCCTGGATCTCAAGGCGCCGGGCTCCGTGGTACTTGAGGAAGACTTTGCCGAGACGGAAGCCTATCGCTGGCTGGCCGCCAACGCCCGCTACTTCGGCTTCGTCGAGACCCTGGGCCGCAACAATCGCCACGGCATCATCTGGGAGCCGTGGCACTGGTACTTCAAGGGCGCCGCCGCGAACTAGAAGCCCATCAGCGCTTGCGGATCCGGGCGTAGGCCTGCAAGGCCCGCTCCCGGCTGCCCTTGAGATCGACGATGGGCGATGGATAGCCCTCGATTCGCTCACCCTCCAGCGGCTCGTGAATCTCGGCGCCGCTGCGGTCGCCCAGTTGTGGGCACCAGCGGCGCACGTAAGCGCCGTGCGGATCAAACTTCCGGCCCTGCAGCACCGGGTTGAACACGCGGAAATAAGGCGCCGCGTCGGCCCCGCAGCCGGCCGTCCACTGCCAGCCCGCCGTGTTGTTGGCCAGATCGGCGTCGACCAGCGTATCCCAGAACCAGCGCGCGCCCTCGGTCCAGGGAATCAGCAGGTTCTTGGTCAGGAACGAGGCCACGATCATCCGCACCCGGTTGTGCATCCAGCCCGTCTGCCACAGCTCGCGCATGCCCGCATCGACCATCGGAATGCCGGTGTTGCCGCGCTGCCAGGCCTTCAGATCGTCGCGATAATCGGCCGGACTGCGCCAGGGAAATGCCGCGAACTGCTCTTTCAGCGCCTGGCCGGGCAAGTGGGGATAGTGATACAGCAGGTGAGCGGAGAACTCCCGCCAGGCGATTTCGCGCAGGAACGACCAGCGCCCCTGGCCGTCGGGCAACTCGCCGGCCTCGTTGAGCGCGCGAACGACCTGGCCGGGTGAGAGCTCGCCGAAATGCAGGTGCGGCGAGAGGCGCGAGGTCCCGTGACGATCCGGTCGATCCCGCGCGGCGCCGTAGCCGGCCACGGCAGACTCCACGAAAGCATCCAGGCGGCGACGGGCGGCCAGCTCGCCCGGTTCCCAGCGCTCGCCGAAGCCGTCGGCCCAGTCCAGACCCGGCAAAAGCCCGAGATCACTGATTTCCACACTGGCCGGCCAGCGCGCCGGGGCAGCCAGTTCCCGGGGCTCCGCAACCGAGCCGGGCGCCGACCAGCGCTTCTGCATCTGTTTCCAGAACGGCGTGAAGACGAGATAGGGGGAATCATCAGCTTTCAGCAGATCCCAGGGCTCGAACAACAGCGCGCCGCCGAAGCTGCGAGCGGTCAGCCCGGCGTCCTTGAGCCGATGCTTGAGGCGCTGGTCGCGCTCGACAAAGGCCGGCTCGTAAAGACGATTCCAGTAGACTGCCTCGGCGCCGGTGACCGTGCGAATGCGCTCGAGCTCGTCTTCGGTATCGCCACGCGCCACGATCAGTCGACTGCCGCGCTGCTCCAGGCGCTGCTGCAGATGGGCCAGGCTGTGATGCAGCCACCAGCGGCTGGCGGCTCCGGGCGCCCAGTCGCCTTCTGCGTCCGGATCCCAGATGAATACCGGCACGACGCGGTCGTGCTGGCGCCTGGCGTAATCCAGGGCGGGGTGATCGGCCAGGCGCAGGTCGCGCCGGAACCAGACGATGGCGGTGGAACTCATGCCGGCAAGGGTCTACAGGTGACCGTCAAGGGCCGGTGAATTCAGGCGCCGACCCCGCGTCGCTCACGGCGCGCCGCATCGGAGCGCCGAGTGGCCAGTTCATCCAGGTAGCCATCGTCCAGCCCGGTCACGTACTGGCCGCTGAAACAGGAGTTGTCGAATCCGGCCAGGGCGCGGTTCTTGCCGCGCACGGCGTTTTCGAGTTCGGCCAGGTCCTGGTAGATCAGGCGATCCGCGCCGATCAACTGGCAGACTTCGTCCTCGCTGCGGCCGGCGGCAATCAGTTCGCTGGCTGCCGGCATGTCGATCCCGTAGACGTTGGGGAAGCGTACCGGCGGCGATGCCGAGGCCAGATAGACCTTGCGGGCGCCGGCCTCGCGCGCCATCTGGATGATCTGGCGCGAAGTCGTTCCGCGCACGATGGAGTCGTCGACCAGCAGCACGTTCTTGTTGCGAAACTCCAGCGGAATCGTGTTGAGCTTGCGCCGCACCGAGCGGGCCCGCTCTTCCTGGCCGGGCATGATGAAGGTGCGGCCGATATAGCGATTCTTGATCAGGCCCTCGCGATACTTCACGCCCAGCAGCTGCGACAGGGGCAGGCAGGCCGTGCGACTGGTGTCCGGCACCGGAATGACCGCGTCGATGTCGTGGTCCGGCCACTCGCGCAGGATCTTCGCCGCCAGCGCCTCGCCCATGCGCAGGCGCGCCTTGTAGACCGAGAGGTCGTCGATCATCGAGTCCGGCCGGGCGAAATAGACGTATTCGAACAGGCA
>SKKM01000199.1 GCA_007121485.1 Wenzhouxiangella sp.
CGGCATCGGCTGCGGCGCCGATGCCCAGTGAGTCCAGAACAAGCACGATGGCGCGGGACATGGCCTGGTCTCCTCAGGACGCGTGGCTGATCAGGCGGGAGATCAGCGGCGGCTGCGCAATCTCGTCATCGCCCATGGTAACCGCCGCTCGCAACTGGCGCGCCGCCTGCGCGGCGTCCTCGGCGCTGCGCGCGTGCACCACGGCCAGCGGACGATCCGAGTCGACGGCCTGGCCAACCGGCGCGAGATCGCTCAAGCCCACCGATGGGTCGATGTCATCGCTGGCCCGCTGCCGTCCGCCGCCCAGCGCCACCACCGTCAAACCGATTGCTCGCATGTCCATGGACTGCACGCGTCCGCTGCCTTCGGCAAAGACCGGCTCGATCACCGGCGCCCTCGGCAGCAGTTGCGGGTACTTGGTCAGCAACTCCGGCGGCCCGCCCAGCGCGCGGACCATGTCGGCGAAGCGTTCGGCGACCGCGCCGCTGGTCCAGGCCCGGTCCAGTCTTTCCAGCGCCGCGGCTTCGCTCTCGGCCAGGCCGCCCAGCATGAGCATGCGCGCCGACAGCTGGCGGCTGAGCTCGAACAGCCGCCCGCCGCGCGTCTTCCCGGTCAGCAGATCCAGGACCTCGGCCACTTCCAGCGCATTGCCGGCGCAGGAGGCCAGCGGGCGGTCCATGTCGGTGAGCAGGGCTTCGGCCGGCGTGCCGGCCTCCGCGCAAACGCGGACCAGTGCTTCGGCCAGTTCCGCGGCGCGGTCGGCATCCGGCATGACCGCGCCGGAGCCGGTCTTGACGTCCAGCACCAGGCCGTCCAGGCCTTCGGCCAGCTTCTTGCTCAGGATGGAGGCGACGATCAGCGGCAGGCAGTCGACCGTGGCGGTGACGTCGCGGATGGCGTACAGGCGGCGGTCGGCCGGGGCCAGGTCGTCGGTCTGGCCGATGATGGCCACGCCGACCTCGCGCACCGTGCGCCGAAAAGTCTGCGGGTCGGGGAAGGGCTGGTAGCCGGGGATGGCGGCCAGCTTGTCCAGGGTGCCGCCGGTGTGGCCCAGGCCGCGGCCGGAGATCATAGGCACATGGCCGCCGCAGGCGGCCACCCAGGGTCCGACCAGCAGCGAGGTGGCATCGCCGATGCCGCCGGTGGAATGCTTGTCCAGCACCGGGCCCGACAGCTCGCCGGCCCAGTCCATGACCCGGCCCGAATCGCGCATGGCGCGGGTCAGGGCCGCGGTTTCGGCATGCTGCATGCCGCGCCAGTAAACGGCCATGGCGAAAGCGCCCAGCTGCTCGTCGCTGATGCGACCGTCGACGATGCCCGCCACCAGTTCGCTCAACTCGGCAGTATCCAGTGCCCGGCCGTCGCGCTTGGCGCGGATCAGCTCCTGGAACATCATCAGTAGCGTGAGCTCAGATCGACCGGCTTGGCGCCCAGGCCGAGCGTGCGCAGCAAATCGTCCAGCAGGCCGGAGGCACCGAAGCGAAAGCGCTCGGGGCGCAACCAGCTCTCGCCGAGGAGGTCGGCGGCCAGGTCCAGGTACACCGCGGCCTCGCTGGCGGTCCGGATGCCGCCGGCGGCCTTGAAGCCCACGGGGCGGGTGCTGTCCCGGATCGCCTCCATCATGATGGTGGCCGCTTCCGGGGTGGCGTTGACGGCGACCTTGCCGGTGGAGGTCTTGAGGAAATCGGCGCCGGCGCTGATGGCGATCTCGGATGCGGTGCGGATGAGCCCGGGGTCCTTCAGTTCGCCGGTCTCCAGGATGACCTTGAGCGTGTAGCCGGTCAGCGCCTGGCGGCAGCGGCTGATGAGCCGGTAGCCGGCCCGTTCGTCACCGGCCATGAGGGCGCGATAGGGGAAGACCAGGTCGATCTCGTCGGCGCCGCTGGTGACGGCGGAGCGGGCTTCATCCAGGACGTTTTCGACCGAGTCTTCGCCGCCGGGGAAGTTGACCACGGTCGCGACCTTGACCCGGTCCTGCAGCCTGGTGCGCGCCAGGCCCTGGCGGGCCACGGCCACGTGAATCGGCGCGACGCAGACGGCCGCTACCGTCCCGGCTTGCGTTCCGGCGCGCGCACACAGGCGCAGGATGTCGGCGTCGGTATCGGTGTCGTTCAGGCTGGTCAGGTCCAGCAGGGGCAGAATCTGGCGGGCGATGTCCTGTTGCGATGCCATGGTCGAGCGGGATGGGATGGCCTAGCGAGGATCATAGCCTGTCTGTGGCCCCTTTGCGGTTGAGTTTTTGTGTCCGAACCGCTATCCTTTCCGGCTCGATTGTCAACCCGGCTTGCTAGTGGACGCGCCGGGTTGGTTGCCCGGCCGGCACGGCCGGGACCGCGAAGCGGAGGCATTTGCGGATATGCGCCGCAAATGCCGATCATCAAATACCGCAGGTATTTTGATGCCGAGTCAATAATTTCGGGCCGTTAGCTCAATGGTAGAGCAGTAGGCTTTTAACCTATTGGTTGAAGGTTCGAGTCCTTCACGGCCCACCATTTCCCCGACCCGCCGGCGGTCGCTTTCAGAGGCTTCAAGGCCATGGGCGTATCGTCCATCCCGGTTTCGAGCCAGGACGGAGTCCATCCGCGCCTGGCCGAGATCGTGAACCGGCATCTGGCAAGCACCTGGCGGCGTCCCCTGCGCGCCTGCAGCCGCCCGGCCTTCGAGCGCCTGGCCGCGGAACTGCGCGCCGATCGGCCCCTGGTCCTGGATTCCGGTTGCGGCACCGGCTGGTCGACGGCCCGCCTGGCGGTCGCCCATCCGGACTGCGAGGTCGTCGGCGTCGACCGATCCCTGGTTCGCCTGCGCCGTCATCCGGCCCTGCCGCCCAACGCCCACCTGCTGCGCGCCGACCTGGCCGACTTCTGGCGCCTGGCCCGCGCCGCCGGCTGGCGTGTGGGGCATCATTATCTGCTTCATCCCAATCCATGGCCGAAGCCGGCGCAGCTGCAGCGGCGCTGGCACGCCCATCCCGTGTGGCCGGATCTGCTGGCGCTGGGTGGGGTGCTGGAACTGCGGACCAATTTCGAGATCTACGCAGCGGAGTTCGCGCTGGCGCTGGAACTGGCCGGATTCGCCGCGGACGTGGAACTGTTATCTTTGCCGGTTCATGAGGCCGTGAGCCTTTTCGAACGCAAATATGTGGAAAGCGGGCACGACATCTTCCGGGTACGCGCCCGCCTGGTTTGTACCCAGCAGAGGCCGATGTAGGCCATCAGGAGAGGAGATCTGATGCAAATTCGTAGTTGGATGTTGAGCGGCGCCCTGGCGCTGACGCTGTCTGCCCCCCTGGCGGCAGACGACCGCCTGAGCGCGGTGATTGCAGATCCGGCCCGTCCGGCGGCCGAGGCCGCCCGCGACCAGTACCGCAATCCCTTCGAGACCCTGAGCTTTTTCGGCCTGCGCCCTGACATGACCGTGATCGAAATCTCGCCCTCGGTGGGTTGGTACACCGAAATCCTCGGGCCTTACCTGCGCGACGAGGGCCAGTTGATCGCCGCCCACTGGAACATGGAGCGCGACAACGTGCCCGAGTTCATGGCGCGTGGCCGCGCCGCCTTCGAAGAGCGGATTGCCGACACTGAACGTTTCGGCAGCGTCGAGATCATCCCCTTCGATCCGCCGGCCATCACCCGCCTGGGCGAGCCGGACAGCGCCGACCTGGTGCTGACCTTCCGCAACGTTCACGGTTACAAGCGTGCGGGCACCTTCGGCGTCGTGCTGGACGCCGCCTATGAAGTGCTCAAGAGTGGCGGCGTGCTCGGCGTGGTCGGCCACCGGCTGCCGGAAGATCGTGAGCAAGACCCGGAAGCGCGCTCCGGTTACGTCCACCAGAGCTGGGTGATCGAACAGGCTGAAGCGCACGGCTTCCGCTTTGCCGAGGCATCCGAGGTCAACGCCAACCCGCGCGACACCGCCGATCACCCATCCGGCGTCTGGAGCCTCCCGCCCGGCCTGCGCGATGGTGAAGAGACCGCCGAGCAGTTCCGCGCGATCGGCGAGTCGGACCGCTTCACCCTGAAGTTCGTCAAGCCCTGAGCCCAGGCGAAAACCCGGGGCGGCCAAGTGCCGCCCCGTCTTCACGGCGCCTTGCGAGGGCGGGCGTATCGTTGGCGCTGTTCGGGTGCAATCCCAGTAGTGAGCAATGCCAGATTTACTCCGCCTCGTCTACGCCAGCAAGGCCAATTTCGATACATCGGTCGCCGAGGGTGAAAAAAATCCCGCGCTTTCCGAAATCCTGACCCAGTGCCGGCGCAACAACGAGCCCAAAAACATCTGCGGTGTGCTGTGTTACGGCGACGGGTTCTTCTTCCAGTGCCTGGAGGGGGATCGTTCCGCGGTCGAGGGCCTTTACGATCGCCTGCTCAACGATGGCAGGCACCGGGACATCACCCTGCTGAGCAAGCGCGCCGTGCCGCAACGCATGTTCCGGCAGTGGAGCATGAAGTTCATGAACGTCGACTCGAAAATCCGGCGCATGCTCCAGATCGAGAACCTTGACGAGTTCCAACCGCACAGCTTCAGCGATCTCATGGTCGAACGCCTGCTGGTCGAGTTGCGCGACGCGTCCGAGAAACGCCGCCCGGCGCCGATCGGCACCCAGGGTCGCGGCGCCAGCGCGCGCCAGGCCGGCGCCGCCCGCGAACTGATGCCGGGGCTGGTTTTCGCCACTGCAGCCGGCGTTCTGGCCATCGTGTTCGGCCTGATGCTGGCCGGCCTCATCTGACCGCGCCCCCTCGGCCTGCCTGACAGGCCTGTCCGATCTGGGCGAAAATGAGCGCCCATGACTGACTCCAAACTGATTACCCCCTTCGAGCGCGTACCGCTGCGCAGTTATGCCGAGCGCGCCTACCTCGACTACGCCATGTACGTGGTCCTGGACCGCGCCCTGCCGCATGTCGGCGACGGGCTCAAGCCCGTGCAGCGCCGCATCATCTACGCCATGAGCGAGCTGGGACTGTCGGCGGCGGCCAAGCACAAGAAGTCGGCGCGCACCGTGGGCGACGTGATCGGCAAGTTCCATCCGCACGGCGATTCGGCCTGCTACGAGGCGATGGTGCTGATGGCCCAGCCCTTCTCCTACCGCTACCCGCTGGTCGATGGCCAGGGCAACTTCGGCTCGCCGGATGATCCCAAGTCCTTTGCCGCCATGCGCTACACCGAATCACGCCTGACGGCCTATGCGCGCACGCTGCTGGCCGAGCTGGGGCAGGGCACGGTGGACTGGGTGCCGAATTTCGACGGCACGCTCAAGGAGCCGAAGCTGCTGCCGGCACGCCTTCCCAACCTGCTGCTCAACGGCGGGCAGGGCATCGCCGTGGGCATGGCCACCGACATCCCGCCGCACAACCTGCGCGAGGTGGTCTCGGCCTGCATCCGCCTGCTGGAGAAGAAAACAGCCAGCGTGGCGGAACTGTGCGAGCACATCCAGGGGCCGGATTTCCCCACCGGCGGCGAAATCGTCACCCCGCGCGAGGAGATTCTCAGACTCTACGAAAGCGGCCACGGCAGCATCCGCCAGCGCGCCGTGTGGGAGCGCGAGGGCGAGGAGATCATCGTCACCGCGCTGCCGCACCAGGTCTCGCCGGCCAAGGTGCTGGAGCAGATCGCCGGGCAGATGCAGGCCAAGAAACTGCCGCTGGTCGCCGACCTTCGCGACGAGTCCGATCACGAACACCCCACCCGCCTGGTCATCGTGCCGCGCAGCAACCGGGTCGACGTCCAGGCCCTGATGGACCACCTGTTCGCGACCACCGACCTGGAGAAGTCGATCCGCGTCAACCTGAACGTGATAGGCAACGACGGCCGGCCGGGCGTGCGCAATCTGAAGGAGCTTTTGAGCGAATGGCTGGATTTCCGCCGCGCCACGGTCACCCGGCGCCTGCAGTTCCGCCTCGACCAGGTGGTCGACCGCCTGCACGTGCTCGACGGCCTGCTGATCGCCTTCCTGAATATCGACGAGGTCATCCACATCATCCGCACCGAGGACGAGCCCAAGCCGGTGCTGATGGCGCGCTTCGACCTCACCGGCACCCAGGCCGAGGCCATCCTTGAGTTGAAATTGCGCCATCTCGCCCGTCTCGAAGAAATGAAGATCCGCGGCGAAAAGGACGAACTCGAGGCCGAACGCCAGCGGCTGGAAGACATCCTGGCCTCGCCGAAGAAGCTGACCCGCCTGATCCGCGACGAGTTGCTGGAAGACGCCGAGAAATACGGCGACGAACGCCGCTCGCGCCTGGTCGAGCGCCAGGCCGCCCAGGCGCTCAAGGAGACCGACTTGGTCGCGGCCGAGCCGGTGACCGTCGTCTTGAGCGAGCAGGGCTGGGTGCGCGCGGCCAAGGGCCACGAGATCAAGCCCGAGGAACTGAACTACCGCTCGGGCGACGAGTTCCTGGCGGCGGCCCGCGGCCGCAGCAACCAGCTGGCCTGCTTCATCGACTCCAGCGGCCGCAGCTATTCGATCTCGGCCCACGAACTGCCGAGCGCGCGCAGCCTGGGCGAGCCGCTGACCGGGCGGTTCTCGCCGCCGGCGGGCGCGAGCTTCCGCAGCCTGGCCATCGGTGCTGCCGATGAGCGCGTGCTGGTGGCCAGCGACGCCGGCTACGGCTTCGTCACCCGGCTGGAGAGCTTGCACAGTCGGCAGAAGGCGGGCAAGCAGCTGCTCAGCCTGCCGGCGGGATCCGACGTCTTGCCGCTGGCTCCGATCGCCGATGCCGAAGAGGGGGTGCTGGTGGTGGCGAGCAACGAGGGCTACCTGCTGGCTTTCTACCTGAGCGAGCTGCCGGAGCTGGCCCGCGGCAAGGGCAACAAGCTGATCAACATCCCGGCCAAGGCGCGCAAGGCCGGCGAGAAAGTGGCTGGCGCCATCGCGATCGCCAAGGGCCAGGACTGCCTGGTCTGGGCTGGCCAGCGGTACCTGCGCCTGAGCTGGAGCGACACCGAGAACTACTGGGGCGAGCGCGCCCAGCGCGGGCGCAAGCTGCCGCGGGGGTTCCAGAAGGTGAGTCGGCTGACTTTGGCGGAATAAGTTTGGCTTGCTTGGGAGGCGTTGGCATTATGGTGCTGCCATAGCTTCTCAAAGCCGAAAAGCGGATGGGTTCGGGGGTGGCGGCGAGCGGCGCCGGCTGCTGGCAGGCCGTGGGTCAGATCGGCATTGCTGGATCGTCTCGTTCAGGGGCGCTTGGGTGCCAGCGAGACTCCTTTCCTGCCACGTCCCGGGTCTCGCTTTCGTTCATGAGCTAGTGGGTCGGATGGATGCGGTGAGACTTTGCCCGCTTCCGCAATCCACGGCCTGCCATCAGCCGACACCACTCCCCGCTGCGGGTTGGGTGCAGGGTGTTAGTCGTGCCTCCGCCGGCTATCGAGCAAATTTGGAGTGTCCGGGGGGGTGGCTCCGGAAAGAGATGGGTGGTCGCCGTGACCCACGACGCTCCAGCACCCGACAGCACTCTCCGATGATGGGCAGTTGCAGGGTGGTCGATGTGCCACCCCCTCCCATCTCTCAAATCTGCTGCATCCGGGGGTGTCGTGGGATTCGGGTTGGGCGGGGCGCGGAAGCTGCCCCACATCTCGCAGCATCTTGAAGCGCCACACAGCCCGATGGAACCGGCACGACACGTCGTGCGGCAGAGGAGGCACTTCGCGGGCACCCAGCTCCAATGAATCAGAAACCTGCAACCCAGCCGATCGCCCCGCCCGGCCCGAAGGCCCACGGCACCCCCGGATGTTCGTAACCCTCGACAGGCATCAACCCATTTCGATCAAGCCCCGATCACTCACCGATAAGCCTGCGCCTGCAGCTCAAACAAGGTCGCATAGCGACCGCCCAGCGCCATCAGCTCGTCGTGGCTGCCGAGCTCGACGATGCGCCCCTGTTCCATCACGGCGATCTGGTCGGCCCGGCGCACCGTTGAAAA
>SKKM01000290.1 GCA_007121485.1 Wenzhouxiangella sp.
ATTGCGGTGCTGGCCTGGCTGATGGAGCGCGAGACCGGCTGACCCGCCCATGATTTCAACCCCCCTGGTCGTCGTTACCGGACTGGCATACCTGCTGCTGCTGTTTGCCATTGCCTGGTACGGCGATCTGCGCGCCGCGCGCGGCCGTTCCATCATTTCCAGCCCCTGGGTCTATGCCTTGTCGATCGCCGTCTACGCCACGGCCTGGACTTATTTCGGCAGCGTGGGGCGCGCTTCCGTGGACGGCATCTGGTTCCTGCCGATCTACTTAGGTCCCACCCTGGCCATGGTCCTGGGCTGGATCGTCATCCGCAAGATGATCCGGATTGCCCGCACCCACCGCATCACCTCGATCGCCGACTTCATCGCCAGCCGCTACGGCAAGAGTTCGGTGATTGCCGGCCTGGTCACCGTCATCGTGGTGATCGGGATCGTGCCCTACATCGCCCTGCAGCTCAAGGCGATCTCGGCCAGCTACCTGATGCTGACCGCGCCTGCCGGCCAGGAAGCGCCGCTGGCGGCGGTGCGCTGGTGGGAGGACAGCGCGCTGTACGTGGCCCTGGCGCTGGCCGGTTTCATCATCCTGTTCGGCACCCGCCACCTCGACGTGACCGAACGCCATGAGGGCATGGTCGCTGCCATTGCGTTCGAGTCCCTGGTCAAGCTGCTGGCCTTCCTCGCCGTCGGTCTGTTCGTGGTCTATGGCCTGTTCAACGGGCTGGGCGATCTGTTCAGCCGCGCCATGGCCGATGTCGAACTGGCCAGGTTGCTGCGCTTCGAGGCCGGCGCGCACTCCGATTACCTGTTCTCCCAGTGGTTCGGGCTGGTCTTGCTGGCGGGCCTGGCCTTCCTGTTTCTGCCGCGCCAGTTCCAGGTCATGGTGATCGAGAACGTCGACGAGCGCCACCTGAAGCGCGCGGTCTGGGTCTTCCCGCTCTACCTGCTGCTGATCAACCTGTTCGTGCTGCCGATCGCACTGGCCGGCCTGATGTTCTTTGCCAATGACGGCGCCGACCCGGATCTGTTCGTGCTGTCGCTGCCGCTGATCACCGGCCACGAGGCGCTGGCGCTGTTTGTCTGGATCGGCGGCCTGTCGGCGGCCACCGGCATGGTGATCGTCGAGGCCATCGCGGTATCGACCATGATCTGCAATCACCTGGTCGTGCCCCTGCTGCTCAAGACCCGACGCTTCCGCGACCGCTCGGCCGGCGACCTGACCCGGCTGCTGCTCAACATCAGGCGCCTCGGCATCGTCTTCCTGCTGCTGCTCAGCTACCTGTACTTCTTCCTGGCTGGAGAGGCCTATGCGCTGGTCAGCATCGGCCTGATCAGCTTTGCCGCCGTGGCCCAGTTCGCCCCGGCCGCGCTCGGCGGCATGTACTGGAAGGGCGGCACCGCCAGGGGCGTCCTGGCCGGGCTGGGCGCGGGCTTCAGCCTCTGGGTGTACACCTTGATGCTGCCATCTATTGCCAAGTCGGGCTGGATCTCCGGCGATTTCGTCGAGCATGGCCCGTTCGGCTGGGCCTGGCTCAGGCCCGAGCAGTTGCTGGGCCTGACCGGCCTCGATCCGATCACCCATTCATTGTTCTGGAGCCTGCTGGCCAATATCGCGGCCTACGTGCTGGTCTCGCTGTGGAGTCGCCCCGGCGCGCGCGAGGCCAGCCAGGCCCTGCTGTTCGTCGACGTGCATCAGCGCGGCGGCAACCCCCAGCCGGTGTTCTGGCAAGGCCGGGCCCGGGTCGAGGACCTGCAGCGCCTGGCCAGCCGCTTTCTCGGCGCGGCGCGCACCGCAGCGCTGTTCGAGGATTCGAACGGCCACACCATGGCAGGCGCAAGGGCCGGCGAGGCCGACGCGCGCCTGGTGCAGCAGGTTGAAACCCAGCTGGCCGGCGCCATCGGCAGCGCTTCGGCGCGCGTCATGGTGGCCTCGGTGGTCAACGAAGAGGACCTGGAACTGCATGATGTGATGCGCATCCTCGATGAAGCCTCGCAGCTGCGCATGTATTCCCGCGCCCTCGAGGAAAAGTCCTACTCACTGCAGCAGGCCACTGAAGAGCTGCGCGCGGCCAACGAGCAGCTCAAGAGCCTGGACCGACTGAAAGACGACTTCATGTCCTCGGTCACCCACGAGCTGCGCACGCCGCTGACGTCCATCCGCGCCGTGGCCGAGATGATGCACGACGACCCCGACATGCCCAACGATCGGCGCCAGGAATTTCTGGACATCATGGTGCGGGAGTCCGAGCGTCTGAGCCGCCTGGTCGGCCAGGTACTGGACCTGGCCCGGATCGAGGCCGGCCATGCCGAGTGGCACAACAGCGATGTCGACATGGCCGCCATCGTCGATCAGGCAGTGGCCAGCATGGCCGAACAGTACGCTGACCGCAACGCCCGGATCGAGATGAGCGGCGAACGCCGGCCGGGCCTGATCCGCGCCGACGCCGACCGGCTGATCCAGGTCCTGCTCAACCTGCTGTCGAATGCGCTCAAGTATCTGCCCGACGAAGACGGAAAGGTCCGGATCCACATTGCCGACACGCAAGAAGGCGTCACCGTGACCGTCACCGACAACGGACCCGGCATCAGCGAAGCCGAACAGGCCGAGGTGTTCGACAAGTTCCGCCAGATCGGTGACCGCCGGCGACGCCAGGGCGGCACCGGCCTGGGGCTGCCGATCAGCCGCCAGATCATCGAACACTTCGGTGGGAGAATGTGGGTCGAGTCCGTCCCCGGAGAGGGCGCCAAATTCAGCTTTTTCCTGCCGCGGCAGAACGAGCCGGAGCACACCGGAGCCGCCGCGGCAGAACCGAGAGAGGAGGAAGCAAGGCCATGAAGAGCCGGATACTGATTGCCGATGACGAGCCCAATATCGTCATTTCGCTGGAATACCTGATGCGCCGCGAAGGCCATGAGGTCAGCGTGGCGCGCGACGGCGACGAAGCGCTGGAAATGATCCGGCGCGAACCGCCGGACCTGGTGCTCCTAGACGCCATGATGCCGGGCAAGACCGGCTTCGAGGTGTGCCAGGCGGTCAGGGATGATGAAAGCCTGGCCGAGGTCAAGATCGTGATGCTGACCGCGAAGGGCCGCGAAACCGACATGGCCAAGGGCAAGGCGCTGGGCGTCGACGCCTACATCGTCAAGCCCTTCTCGACCCGGGAACTGGCCGAGAAGGTGCGCAGCATGCTGGCCGATCCCAAGTGAACCGCTTCGACTGGCGCCTGGCGCTTGGCGTCGCCGTGGTCGGCGCGGCCTGCCTGTTGTGGCTGGTCGTGGCCGGGGTCTTGCTGTGGGCAGTGCTCGATCCGGCCGACTGGGAAACCGTGACCGAGGCGCTGGGCGGCCGAGGCGGGCTGCTGCTGTTCCTGTGGGCCGGCTCGCTGATTCCGGTGGCGGCCCTGCTACGCTACCTGATCGCCCAGTACATCCGGGCACCGGCACGACTGGCCGAAGAAGCCATGCTGCGGGTGAACAACGAAAAGGCCGGGCCGCTCAAACTGCGCGGCAGCCGTCAGAACCAGCGCCTGGCCGAACTCCTCAACGGTCTGCTGGAAAAGCAATACGCCCTGCAGGCGGAAATGGACGACCGGGTACGCGAGGCCAGCCGCCAGACCGAACTGGAAAAGAGCCGCCTGGCCGCGCTGATGTCCGAACTCACCAAGAGCGTGGTGGTGTGCAATCTCGACGGCCGGATCCTGCTCTACAACAATCGCGCCAGAATCCAGTTCCGGCGTCTGTCGCGGACCCCCGGCGTGGCCGGCGGCGCGGAACTGATGGGGCTGGGCCGTTCCATTTACACCGTGCTCGACCGTCGTCTCGTGCAGCACGCCCTGGAAAACGTGCAGCGGCGCCTGAACCGTGGGGCCGGGGCACCTTCGGCACAGTTCGTCACCTCCACGCCCTCGGGCAAGCTTTTGCGCGTGCAGATGACGCCGGTGCGCCAGGTCGAGGCGTCTGTCCAGAACGATGCGCCCCGATCGGTGGCGGAAATGACCGGCTTCGTTCTGCTGATCGAAAACATCACCGACGACATGCAGGCCGACTCGGAAAAGGACCGCCTGCTGACCAGCCTGACCGAGGGCAGCCGGGCCGCCCTGGCCAACACCCGTGCCGCCATCGAGGTGCTGGAATATCCGGACATCGAAGACTGCATGCGCGAACGCCTGCTCGGCGTCATCCGCGAAGAGATCCAGGGCCTGAGCGAGCGCATCGGCGAAGTCCAGCAGTCGACCTCCAAGGCGCTGCGCTCGCGCTGGCCGCTGGAAGACATGCTGGCCGGCGATCTGATCGAGGTCGCAATCAAGCGCCTCCGCTCGGAGCTGGGGCTGCATGCCGAGCACGAGAGCGTTGATGATGAGCTGTGGCTGAAGGTCGAGAGCTTCACCTTGCTGCAGGCGCTGCTGCACCTGGCCGGCCGACTGCAGGAACACTGCGAGGTGCGCTCCGTCGCGCTCCGGCTGGGCGAGCGCGAGGGCCAGGCCTTCCTGGACCTGATGTGGACGCCCGACCAGGGTGACGGCAACAAGGCCGAGCTGGGCTGGGACATGGAGCCGATCCGGGTCGGCCGGGAAACCCTTTCGCTGACGGTGCATGATGTCCTGGAGCGTCATGGCGGCGAGTGCTGGATCGAGCAGGAAGTCGGGGACAAGCGACACCGCTGCTTCTTCCGCCTGCTGCTGCCGCTGGCCACGCCGCAGGAGGAGCTGCCGACCGCCACCTTCATGCGCCATGAAAGCCGGCCGGAGTACTACGACTTCGACCTGTTCCAGAGCAGCGCGCGCAGCGAATCGCTGGACGACTGCCCGCTCGGCGAGCTGGTCTATACCGTATTCGATACCGAAACCACCGGCCTGAACCCGGCCGGCGGCGACGAAATCATCCAGATCGGCGCGGTGCGCATCGTCAACGGCAAGGTGCTGCGCAACGAGTATTTCGACCAGCTGGTCGATCCGCGCCGGCTGATTCCGCCGGCCGGCATCCAGATCCACGGCATCACGCCCGACATGGTGCGCGGCCAACCCGCCATCGAAGAGGTGCTGCCGGCCTTCCACAGCTTTTGCTCCGACACCGTCCTTGTCGCCCATAACGCTGCTTTCGACATGCGCTGCCTGGCGCTCAAGGAAAAGCAGACCGGGCTCAAGTTCGATCACCCGGTGCTGGACACGCTGCTGCTGTCGGCGCTGGTGCACGAGAACCAGGAGTCCCATCGCCTGGAAGCCATTGCCGAGCGTTTCGGCTTGACCATCATCGGCCGCCACACCGCCATCGGCGACGCCATGGTCACCGCCGAGATCCTGGTCCAGCTCATCCCCCTGCTGGCGGACAAAGGCGTGCACACCCTGGGCCAGGCGCGCCAGGCAGCCCAGCAGACCTACTACGCCCGTATCAACTATTGAACTACTGACAGCGCGAGAGTAAGTGCTCATGAGCCCGAAAGAGTTACGCCGATTCTTAAGCCAGGTCGCTCCGTTCTCCGAATTGTCGAGGGACCGGCTCGACGAACTGGCCCACGACTTCCAGGACCTGGAGTTCAGCACCGGGCAGGACATCGGCATGTTCCGCCAGCCCGGCGAGCATGATCTCTACGTGATCGTCCGCGGCGCGGTCAGCATCCTGGACAGCGAGCAGCAGACCCTGGAGCAGCGCGGCGAAGGCGAGCTGTTCGGGCACGCCATCTGCTTCGGCTCCGGATCGCGGGACTATGCCGTGGTCGCGGCCGAAGACGTGGAACTGCTGCGGCTACCCTACGCGGACCTCCAGGCCCTGTGCCGCGAGGCGCCGGTCATCAACCGGTTCTTCTTTTCCAGCCCCGGCGCACGCCTGCGTGAACTCGAGCAGAGCACGCCGGCGCGCATTGCCGAACTGGAACTCAGGCCGCCGGTCACGACCACATCCGGTCAGACGATCTCCGATGGCGCGCGCCTGATGGCACGCCACCTGATCAGCTGCCTGCCCGTGATCGACGATGATCGCCTGGTCGGCATCATCACCGACCGCGACCTGCGCAACCGGGTGCTCGGCGGCGGCGTTGACCCGGCCAGGGCGATCGCCGAGGTGATGACCGCCAACCCGGTCACCGCAACGCCCGCCGACCGCCTGGAAGACGCGCTCTTGTTGATGATGCAGTACAACATCCATCACTTGCCGGTGGTCGACGACGACGGCGGCCTGCTCGGGGTGGTCAGTTCCGGCGACCTGCTGCGAATGCAGTCACCGCACCCATTGCGGCTGGTCCGCGATATCCAGCGTGCCGACAGTGCGGCGCGGGTGGCCGAGTTTGCGCGCAAGGGTCCCGGCCTGCTGGCCCGCATGAGCCGGCAGGGCAACCAGGTCACGGAAGTCGGGCGTGTGGCCGGCATGATCACCGATGCCTGCACCCGGCGCCTGCTCAAGCTCGCCGAGGCCGAACTCGGCAGCGCGCCGATGCCCTGGGCCTGGCTGGCCTTCGGCTCCCAGGCCAGGCTCGAGCAAGGCCTGATCAGCGACCAGGACAACGGTTTGCTGCTGGCCGAACCGCCGGATGAAGAGGCCGCCGAATACTTCAAGCGCATGGCCGATTTCGTCTGCGACGGACTCAACGACAGCGGCTATATCTACTGTCCCGGCGGCGTCATGGCCAAGGGCGACTGGCGCCTGTCCTACCGCGACTGGCGCAAGACCTTTGCCAGCTGGATCCTGGAGCCGGAGCCGAAATCGGTCATGCAGTCGAGCATCTTCTTCGACATGCGCGGCGTGGCCGGCGACCTGGAAATGGCCGCGCGCCTGCATGGCGAAGTGCTGGCCCAGGCGCGCGACAGCAAGATCTTCCGGCGTTTCCTGGCCGCAGAGTCCATGGGCCATCGCCCCCCCATCGGGCTGTTCCGCCAGTTCGTGCAGGAACGCGAGGGGGAGAAAAGCCAGGGCCTGAACCTGAAAAAGCGCGGGGTCATCCCCATCGTCGACCTGGCGCGGGTGCGCGCGCTGGAGGGCGCGATCCACGAGGTGCATACCGAGGAGCGCCTGCGCGCCGCCGCCTTGCAGGGCATCATGAACGAGCGCGATGCCGACGACCTGATTCACGCGCTGCGCTTCATCGGCAACGTGCGCCTGCGCCATCAGGTCGCCCTGTACGAGCGCGGCGAGAAGCCCAATCACCTGGTCGACCCGGACTCGCTGTCCGGACTGCACCGGCGCTACCTGCGCTCGGCCTTCGGCATCGTCCAGACCGCCCAGGAGGCGCTGGCCAATCGGTATCAGGTCTAAGCATTGAAACCAGTGAAAACCGCAGATGAACGCAGATAAACGCAGATGTTTTTTCTCGTGCACGCTCGAGGCCAAGGAGCCTCACATCGGTATCGAGTTTCTCGACTGATCGCTTGTTTTTTATCCGCGTTCATCTGCGTTCATCCGCGGTAAAAATAAACTCAGTCCAGCGGCACCAGGTAGGCCACGCCGCGGCGGCGAATCTCCAGGGCCAGCTCGTCCTCGGAATGGGGAAAGCGGCCGCGCAGTTCGGCCAGGTCGCGCACGCGGGCCTGGTTGACGGCCACGATGACGTCACCCGCCCGCAGGCCGGACTGCCAGGCCCGGCTGTTGCGGCGCACCTCTTCGACCAGGGCGCCGGGCAGGCGCATGCGCTCAGGCACGCGCACCAGCATCATCCCGTCGAGCCGATCATCCAGCCGGCGTCCCGAAATTCTTGCGTCCAGATCTTCGCGCAGACGCACCTCCACCTGCTCCGGGCGGCCGCCCCGCAGGAACTCCACCGTCACCGCCTAGTCGACCGGCAGCAGACCCTCGATGGCGCGCAGCATCTGGGCGTCGCGCACGGTGCGCTGGTCGATGCGCAGGATCACGTCGCCGGGCTGCAGCCCGGCCTGCTG